>NZ_JBHWDV010000017.1:0-140386 GCF_042734445.1 Streptomyces sp. NPDC059649 | reverse complement strand
CCCTCCCATACCATGCGGACCCCGCGCCCCACCCACAGCCCGCCCCGCGGGCTCGACCCGCCCCCCGGCGGGGCCCGCCCGCCCCCCCCCCCCCCCCCCCCACCGCTCGGCGTTGCCACCACGGGCCTTCGGGCCCGGGCGGGCATGGTAGGGGCAGGGGTCGGCCACGCAGCAAGGAGATATCCGAGTTGAGGCGGGCGCCACCCTGCGCGACCGTACGGCCGGAAAACAGGACTACAACCAGGACGGCGACATGGTCGACGTCCCCGGCCGGCTGACACGACTCCGCACCAATTTCGGCAAAACCGCCGCCGCTGACCCCACAGGCGTCATCATCGACACGGACGACAACACCCCCGCCCAACTCGCCGACACCATCACCGCCTACCTCACGGAAACGAGTCCATGCCCCAGCTTCAGGACGCCTCCGTGGTCGTCGCCCGCACCAAAGACGGCCGGGTAGCCGTCCTGTCCTCCCGCAGCGCCGAACACGGGGAGATTTTCCTTCCCGGTGGCCGGCGCGATCCGGGGGAGACCGAGGACTGTGCGGGGCGGGGGCTGAAGGAAGAGGCCGGGGTCGAGGCCACCTGGTGGCAGCATCTCGGCACCTACGCGATCACCCTCGGAAACTACGCCCGCCTGTCGCTGTTCTTCGCCTGACACCACACGCTCGGACCACAGGAACTCAACGACACCGAAGAGGACTTCAAGCTGTCCTGGTGGCCGATGAACGAGGCGATCCAGGCCGCGCAGGACTGCCGGTTCCACCTCCCCGGCGGTCCCCTCGCCCTGCTGCTCGCCGAACGCACCCAACCCAAAGGAGTACCTGAATGCTGAAACGTACGGGAACTGTCGTGGCCGCTGCTGCCGTTGCCGCACTTGCCCTCCCGGCCGACGCCCACGCCGCCGCCATCGCCTGCGGCGGGTCCGTCTGGACCCAGGGCATCTCCGGTAACGGCTGTATCAGCGCGGAGCGGTGGAAGGACGGCCACGTCTTCATGCGCAACATCACCGCGCACACGGTCCTGACGAATACGCGCCCGCACGCCTCCTGGGTCGAGTACGAGGCGTACTTCCGCGTCGTCTCGGGCGGTCACTGGGTGAAGATCGGCAACGGGCGTACCGTCGTCCAGCGACGGTCCACGGTCGGCCCCATCGCCATCGGCTCCACGGACCGCGTCTGCGGCCCGGTCAACGTCAAGGTCCAGATCCGCGTCCATGTCAGGCCCGCAAGGGGCGCCTGGTCCAACTGGAGCAGCGCCGCGACCTCCCAGTGCCAGACCTGACGCTGCCAGATCTGAGCCTCAGCACACGCAGCGCCCCCGCCTCCGCGACCAGGAGGACGGGGGCTCTCGTGTTTTCTGCACGTCGAGGATGTGGCCGGTGCCGCGTACGAGGCGGAACATCTCGGAGATGTGCACGGTGTAGTCACCGCAGCGCCGGCCACCCGCGGCCGGCACCTCCCGGCCCCGGACCCCGCTGCCGCCCGCTCCCGTGCCGTGCCCGAAGGTCTGGACCCGCGCGGCTCCTACGTCGACCTGTGGATGCACCTGGCAGCCCGCGACGCACGCACCACCTGTGCCGGTGCCGAGGGCACCACCAACTACACCGGATGCGCGCTCGTCGACGACGACGTCGCGGTGTTCGTCCAGTCCGGCGGACTCCACCCCACCCCCGGCCCCAAAGCCCAGGTGCTGGCCGACGAGGTTGAGCAGCATGCCGCGGAGTGGGACCGCAGCGGGCGCCCCGAGCTCACGGCCTGGTCTTGCTCTCTTTTTCCCGGCAGGGAACACGGAACACCCGCTCCTCGCCCCGACCAACTGGCAGCTGCAGATGGGCAGCTGACTCACATCGACCGGTAGCCAGCCCCGTGCGCTGACGGCCTCGGTTGGCTCGGAAGGACGTGGAGCTGGCTGTCCTGGAGAACCTTCGCCGCGGCTTCGCCGATCCGCAGCTGAAACCGCGCGAGTTCCTGGAATCCTGAACCTCAGGCCACGGGAACCCGTACGCGAGTCCACGAATCATAGGGATTCGTATGCGAGTTGACGGCTGTGGATCGGACGTCACCACGTCGGTCTGCTGTGGGGCGGCGTCAGGGAGGGCGGGCGACGGGCCATGATGAGCGACATAACCATGGTGGAGCAACGGCTCGACGTGACCCTCGTCTGGGATCCCTCATGACCGTCGGGGGATCTGACGGTCGCTGCTACGTTCCGCCGCCCACCCCAACCGCCCTTACTCGCATGTCCGCGTGGCCCGGGCGTCGAGCACACGTTCACTGCTGAGGAGTGGCCATGCCTATGCTGCTCATCAAGGGCTCGGCGGCCATCAACGCCTGGTAGTCCACCGACAGCCCTCTTCCGCCTCCGCCAGAGCCGCCCGCACCCGCTCCAGCTCGGCTTCGAGTTCCTCCACTCGCACCGCCGCGGCATTCTGCCGCGCTTCCAACACCGCCCGCATCGATGGCACCCGCCACCCCCACGACATCTCGGCCAGCAACGGACCGAGACTCCCACGACACCGGCGATCTCACGCCTGACCAGCAGAAACCGCACAGAAGGTTCGGAAAGAGAACGACCTCTAAAACACCTCAAATTGGGTCGAAAGCGCATATAGGTAGTCCAGTAGGGCCTCGGCAAGCGCCAGGCCATCGGCGGCCTCCTCACGACTCACTGAGGTCCCGGTGAAGTGAACGCCCTGGTTGCCAAGAACCTCCGTCCCATCCCTGGCCGGAGTCCTCTTCCACCATCAGGAAGGGGTTGCTGCAGTTGCCGCACTCAGCCGACTCCGGGAGGTACGGCGGTTCGTAGTCACCGCCGCCCTTGGCCTCGCTGGTCACCGTGGCCGGCGTGGGCTTCTCACAGTGGGGACAAACCAAGAAAGCCGAGGCCGCCTTCTACAGTCCCCGGGGTGGCGAATGCCGGTCGTCGTTCACGCCGTCGTCGGGAGGTAGGGACCGGGTCCTTTGAGGGTGCGTTGGATGGGGGCGGTCGCTGTGTGGCGGAGGCCGGGGAGGGTCGCGACCGACTCGGTGAGGTAGCGGTAGAAGAGCTGGGCGGTCGCCACGTCGATGCTGGCGTAGAGGTTCGCCGTGCCCGTCGTGGCGGTGGCGTAGGCGACTTCGGGGTGTGCGGCGAGTGCCGCTCCCGCCTCGGCGAGGCGGGACGGGTCGATCTCCAGCCAGAGGGCGGCCCGGAAGTTCCGCTGGAGGATGTCCGGGTGGTACTCGACGTCGAAGTACAGGGCGCCGGCCGATCTGAGTTCGGTGATGCGCCGGCGCACGGTGGAGGGGGACAGGCCGGTCGCGGCGGCCAGGTCTCCCGTTGCGGCCCTCCCGTCCCGGGCCAGCAGGTCGAGTAGTTGCCGGTCGCTGTCGTCCAGCGGCACCGGTGGGGTGGCGTCCGTGGCCCGGTCCGGTGTGTCAGGGGGCGTGAGTGCCGCGACCTGCGCGGCCGTCAGCGGGCCGCGCTTGTTGATCGGGCCGAGGTCGTGGCCGAAGAAGACGTGCAGTGAGCAGTGCGCGGACAGGTCCACCACCTGTGGTGTGCGCGGCAGCTTCTGCAGGAGCGGGGACTCCTCCGGCCCGGGACTGCGGGTGCGTACCGAGCAGGAGATCTCGGTGCCGCCCGAATCCAGGTTGACCCAGGTGGTGTCCGTACGCCGTGCCATCGCCTTCCCGAGGGAGGACGCGGCATCCGGCGTGCACCGTACACGTACGAGCCAGACAGAGTTCCCCAGCCGTAGGGGATCGGTCAGGCCGAGGACCCGAAGCTTCCCGGCGGACCGCAGCCGTGCCCAGCGGCGCGCGGCGGTCTGGTCGGAGATTCCGAGGACGTCGGCGATCTCCCGGAACGAGGCCCGCCCGTTGATCTGCAGCGCGTGCACGAGCTCCATGTCCTCTTCCGACAGACTGCGGCACACATGGCCCGGGGTGTCGAGATAGGTCGTCATGGACCCCATCCTGTCGGATCCGCGCATGACAGGCATTCTGGCTCACGATATCGCCTGTGAGAGCTCGAAGCTGTTTCACGGGATCACCCGCCGGCCTGCTCGGCCCGCCGCAGTTCGCCCCGGCCCCATCACGGGTCGGGGCTCGGTCCCGCAACACCTGCTCAATGCGAACGGAGAATCCAACATGCGCAAATGGTGGCCCCTGACGGCGGTCTGCTTGGGCGCCTTCATCCTGCTGGTGGATGTGACGATCGTGAACGTCGCACTGCCCAGCATGGCTGCCGACCTCGGCGCCTCCTTCACCTCTCTGCAATGGGTGATCGACGGCTATGCCCTGGCGCTCGCCGCCCTGCTACTGGCCTCGGGTTCCCTCGCGGACCGCTTCGGCCACCGGCGTTCCTACGTCTGCGGTCTGGGCGTCTTCGGCCTGGCCTCACTGGCATGCGGCCTCGCCCCCAACGCGGAAATGCTGATCGCGGCCCGCGTGGTGCAGGGCATCGGCGGCGCCGCGATGTTCGCCACCGCTCCCGCCCTGCTGCTCACTTCCTACCAGGGCAGGGACCGGGGCACGGCCTTCGGTGTGTGGGGCGCGGCCAACGGGGCCGCCGCAGCCGCGGGGCCTCTGCTCGGCGGGCTGCTCACCGAGCACTTCAGCTGGCCGACGATCTTCTGGGTCAACCTTCCGATCGCCGCTGTCGCCATCGCCACGACGCTGCGGGTGGTGCGTGCCGACCGACCCGCCGACCAGCCCGTCGGGACCTCCGGCCACGGTGCGCGGCTCAGCGGAACCCGGGCCCATGTCGACATCCCCGGCGCGACGGCCTTCACCATCGCCGTGGCCACGCTCACCTATGGGCTCATCCGTGGCGGGGAGGTGGGCTGGGCCTCGGTCGAGACCCTGACGACCTTCGCCGTCACCGCCTCAGCGTTGATCGCGTTCGTGGTGATCGAGCACCGTACGGCGCGACGCGGGGGCGTCCCGATGATGGACCTCGCGCTGCTTCGCCGCCCCTCGTTCGCCGCGTTGATGAGCGGTGCGCTGCTGCTGCAGGGCGGCGCCTTCGGCTGCCTGGTCCTGGTCTCGCTGTGGCTGCAGTCCATGCTGGGCCTCAGCCCGGTCGGGGCGGGCCTCGCCCTGACCCCGCTGGCCGGTGCTTCGTTCCTCGTGGCCGCCGTGGCCGGCCGTCACCTCCAGCGGCTCGCGCCGCACCTGCCGATCGGCATCGGACTCCTGTCCGTCGCGGCAGGCATGCTGGTGCTGCGTGTGGGTATGTCGGCCGACGCAGGCCAGAGCGCACTCATGGGAGGGCTCGCGGTCACCGGGATCGGCGTCGGCCTGGCCACGCCGGTGCTGGTCTCGGCTGCCACCTCCTCCGTGCCGCCGCAGCAGGCAGGGATGGCCGGCGGGGCTGTCAACACGTTCCGTCAGCTGGGCATGACCTTGTCCATCGCCGTCTTCGGCACGGTCTTCACCAGCCGGGCGGCCGCCGTGCTCGCCGGGCCCGGCACGGTGCCGGATCCGCAGAAGGCTGGCTCGGCGCTGGCCGCCGGGCAGGCCCGGCGCCTGGTGGACTCGGTGCCCGCCGCCGACCGGGGCGCGGTGCACCAGTTGGTGCACACGGCGTTCGCCACCGGCCTCGATCGGGTGTTCTTGACCTCGGCACTGGCGGCGGCGATCGGCGGACTGATCGTCCTGATCTGCGTACGGCCGTCGCACAGGACCGCCGCAGTCCCCGCCGCGGGGCACGCCACGGCCCGCGAGCAGGGCACGCCGAAAGATGATGTCGGTCAGAGCGCGAAAGATGGCCGGCAAGGCGCGGGTGACGCCGGGGGCCTGGAAACCGGCCGAGGCGCAGGGGCTGGCGACGGCGGGGAGCACGACGGCGGTCCCCGGCTGGAGGCGCGCGTGGCGCAGCAAGGCTAGAGCCCGTCTCCGCGAGCCGCCGACGGCTGCACCGCACATCCGGCCCACCGCTCCCGGCATGCGTTTCACCGCACACTTCAGGAGTCTCATCATGTCCACCGATGCAACGGCCACTGCCGACACCTTCCCCACCGCCGCACCGCGCCCCTCGTTCCTCCTGGTCCACGGTGCCTGGCACCGGTCAGAGTGCTGGGACCTCGTACGGAAGGCCCTTGCGGCCGATGGCTGGACGGCCCGGACGGTCGACCTGCCCAGTGCCGGACC
This sequence comes from Streptomyces sp. NPDC059649, assembly GCF_042734445.1. Lineage (NCBI taxonomy): Bacteria > Bacillati > Actinomycetota > Actinomycetes > Kitasatosporales > Streptomycetaceae > Streptomyces > Streptomyces sp. NPDC059649. The sequence continues at coordinate 134,247 of NZ_JBHWDV010000017.1, read as the reverse complement.
TCAGCGCACACCGGCCGCCGGGATGTACGACGACGCCGACGCGATAGCCGCTCATCTGCGGCAGGCAGACGGTCCGGTGATCGTCGTCGGGCATTCCTACGGCGGCCTCCCGGTTACCCAGGCCGCCGCCGGCCTTCCTGCCGCCGCTCATCTCGTCTACCTGGCGGCGTATCTGCCCGAGGAGGGAGAGTCCCTGCTCAGCGTGCACGGTCACGGCGGCGACACGGCCGAGGACCTGTGCGGCACAGCCCCCGTCGTCTTCGACGACCCCCGCACCGCGCTGTTCGGGGACCTGCCCGACGAGCAGGCCGCGGACGCCGTCAGCCGGCTCGTCACGCAGAGCCGGCGCTCCTTCCAGCAACGGGTGACCCGGACAGCGTGGCGGACGGTGCCCTCCACCTATGTGCTCTGCGAGGATGACAGAGCGCTCCCGCCCGCATTGCAGGAGCGGATGTCCACCCGCGCCACACAGGTCGAGCGTCTGAACACCGGCCACTCCCCATTCCTGTCCGCGCCCACCGAACTGGCCGCGCTCCTGGGCCGGATCGGCTCCAACGCGGTCACGTCCGTGTCGTCCCGCAAGACCTGACCGGCTGTTCTCTCTCCGTGTGCGTGGTCGGCCGGGCCTCGAACAGGGTGCTGGACCGGGTGAGTTGTCGGGTGCACGGGCATGGAGGAAGGGCCTCTTGGTAGCTCGCGGATGTCGAGTCCAGCGAGGAGCAAGAGGCCCTGTTGTCGAAGTGTCGCGTGGTCACGGTTGCCGGGTCTGGTCCCTTGAGAGCCCGCCTTGGCCGGCGGCCGGCCGGTGCAGGAGCCGGGCTCAATGCTGTGTGGGGCCTCACACGATCGACGGCAGGTCGCCGGTCGGCGAGCCCCGACCGCGCTCTCGACGCCGCCGTTGCCGTTGCCGTCGCTGTTCGCTGTCGTAGGTGAGTTGGTGAGGTCGGTATCGGTGGGCACCGGGTGGACCCTGTCCGGCTCGCGCAGCGGCACCAGGGTTGGCTGGGCGTGGGAGTTGGCTGTCCCGCCGGCCGGTCATGGCGGGGGTGCCGGTCGGTCAAGCGATGTCAGGCGCTCGGAACCTCGGTGCCGCGGACGGGCCTGGTGCGTGGTGTGGGCCCGTCCGCCGGGGGTGCGTCCGCCATCGCGGGTCAGGTCGTGCCTGCGGGGGTGATCAGCTCGGCAGATCGGTATCGAAACGCCGTTACGAGGTGGCGCCGCGGGTGCGCAGTTCTTCGTTGATGCGCTGGGCCTCTTCGAGCTGGTCTTCGAGGATGATGATGCGGCAGGCGGCCTCGATCTGCGTGCCGGCGTCGACGAGTTCGCGGGCGCGGGCGGCGATGCGCAGCTGGTAGCGGGAGTAGCGGCGGTGGCCGCCTTCGGAGCGCAGCGGGGTGATCAGGCGGTGCTCGCCGAGGGCGCGGAGGAAGGCGGGGGTGGTGCCGAGCATTTCGGCGGCCCGGCCCATGGTGTAGGCGGGGTAGTCGTCGTCGTCGAGCTTGTCGACGGGGCGGGTACTGCGAGGGGGCATAGACCTCTTCTTTCGGGGACGCATCGAGGGGCCCGAGTGCCGTACTGGCACCCGGGCCCCGAGCTTTCAACACCATCTACCGGCTGACTGCGCCGGCCTTCTTGTTCCGCTGGTCCGCCTGGGAGGGCGGAGATGCGGGGATCGCGGTTGCGTGACCGGGGACCACCTTCCAATCCGGGGCCTGCGGTACCCGAGCGGCGTTCTGCTTCGCCCGGGCGATCCTGATGGCGTCTGCTCCTTACCTCATTCGGTTACTCGGTTGTACTGCTGGATACCGCGGGTACTGCATGTGTACTGCATGCGGCCCCTGGGGCCGCTCGGCCCGGCAGTCAGTGAAGGAGCCCACCGTTTCCGGCCCCGCCACTCCACTGCCGTTCCGCGTTCTGCCTGACCTGCTTGCACGGCAGTTCATCTCTGCCGTGCCCTCTTCGACTTCTGGGCTACGAGAAAACGCTAACTCCCGCACGCGCCAATGTCTACTCTCTCCATGGCAGATTTTCTCAATCACGAGTGATGGCAGTTCTGCCTCACGTACACCCGGAAGAGTGGCATGGGGACTGAGGGGCAGCACGGCGGGCCCACGCTGAGCCGGCGGCACAACCGGCCCGGACCGGGTGTCAGCGCACAGCCCGGCAGGCTCCCTTGCGCCCGCAACGTCCGCTCGTGCTGTCGCTGACAGTCTCGACGCGGGCCCTGGCCTTCGGACCGCGGAAACCCTGGCCCTGGTGGTCCCCGAACTCGTTACCCATGCCCTGCGCCACGGCGGCGACCTGGTCGTCGCACTCGCCCGCCTCGCCGGGCGGGCGCCTCGCCGTCAAGGGCGAGGTGGCCCACGGCGCTCAGGCCACCTGGATCGTCACCAGCGTTCACTCCGCCGGTCCCTTGGTCAGCGTCCCCGCCTGCTGTGGCGGGACCTCTGCCTGGCGCCGTAGTACGCAGTCGGCGGGAGCGCCATCACTCTGCTGACCCCAACAAGGACGCGGGATCCCGGCACTGTCCGTCGACGATCTCCCACACCGGATGAGCACTGAGCACCCGCGTCGTGGGCAGGTTCGATGCGTCGACCGTGACCGTCGTGGCGTGGACGAGGGACCCGGCGCAGGCGTTGAAGTCGGCGTACAGATCCGCGAAGGGCCGCATGGTGCTGCTCAGGTGCCGCTCACGGGCCGCTCAGGAGCAGTTCGGCGACGCGGGCGAGGCTTTCCGGGCCGTGGCCGCCTGCGACCTGGCGGTCGATCAGGGCCTTGAGGGGGGCGAGCGTGGACGCTGGGATGCCCTGCGTCCGGCTGGCCCGGATGATCGTCTCCAGGCCGGTGGCGTTCATGGCCAGGCTGGACCCGCCGGTGGTGTAGTCGCCGCTGTCGATCTCCTCGGCGAACGTGGCCAGTGCGGGGAACAAGTCGGTCAGCCAGGACACCAGCCTCGGGGTGAGTTCGGCCGTGCTGATGCCGGCGGCCTTGGCCATCGCCGCGGCGTGGAAGAAGCCGCCGAGCATGCCGTACATGCCGGCGAGCACGGCCACGTCGTAGCCGGAGGCACGGCCGGCGTCGGCGCCGAGGAAGGTGCCCTTGCCGAGCAGGTCGAGCGGCGCCCGCCAGCGCCGGTGGACGTCCGGCGAGCCGCTGTAGCTGACGGACGCCTGGGCGGTACCGATCGTCTGGGGCACGGCGTACACCGCTCCGTGGAGGTATTCCGCGCCGTGCTCCGCTGCCCAGGCGGCGAGTTCCCGGGCGTCCTCGGGGCCGCCGGAGGTGAGGTTCACCAGGGCCCGGCCGCGTACGGCGCCGGCCGCGCCGGTGAGCACCTCGCGGGCGGCGGGGGAGTCGAGTAGGGCGACGATCACGAGGTCAGCCGCGGCGATGGCCTCGGCGGCCGTAGCCGCTGCTGTGGCGCCGCGGGTGACGAGCGGCTCGGCCCTGGCCGGGGAGCGGTTCCAGACGGTCACGGGGTGGCCGTCGCGCAGCAGGGTCCCGGCGATCGCCCGGCCGAGGTTGCCGAGGCCGATGACGGTGACGGGGGCCGGGAGGGCGACGGGAGTGGGTTCGGGGGCGGTGGTCACTTCGACTCCGTTTCGGCGAGCACCTTGATGACGCTGGCGAAGCTGTCCGAGCCGTGGCCGGCGGTCTTGGCCCGTTCCATGGTGGACTTCAGGAGCGTGGGCAGCGCGGTGTCCAGGCCGCGCGCGGCGGTGGCGTGAATGAGGTGGTCGATGGCCGCGATCTGCACGTCCACGGTGGCGTCGTCGCCCGGGTAGCGGCCGGTGTCCACCTGGCCGGCGTACCGGGTGAGGAAGCTGTTCACTGTGCTCAGCCAGCGGATCGCGACGGGCGTGAACGCCGTGGCCGTGACCTTTTCGGCGCCGACCAGCGCGGTGCCGTGCAGCCAGCCGGTCATGGTGGCCCACATCAGGCCCAGCAGGGCGGCGTCGTAGAGGGATGCCAGGCCGGGGTCGGCGTCGAGGTACAGGGGGTCGCCCAGGGCCGCCAGGGTGGCGCGGTGGGCGCCGAACACCTCGCGTGGGCCGCTGTACAGGAACATCACCTCGGAACTCCCCACGCCCGGCGGGGTCGTCATGATCGCGCCGTCGAGGTAGTCGGCGCCGTGCGAGCGGAACCACGCCAGCGCCTGGTGTGCCTGCTCCGGGCTACCGGAGGTGAGGTTGACGACTGCCCGCCCCGGGAGGGAGCCGGTTGCTCCGTCGAGGAGGGCATACAGCGTGTCGTAGTCGAGAACGCAGGGGATGACGAGCGGGCTCGCCGCGATCGCTTCCGCGGGGGTCGCGGCGAGGCTTGCGCCCCGGTCGGTCAGCGGCACGGCCTTGCGCGGCGAGCGGTTCCACACGGTCACCGGGTGGCCGCGGTCCAGCAGGGCGGCGGCCAGTGCGAAGCCCATGTTCCCCAGCCCGAGCACGGTCACCGGCTGTAGGGCAGACGTCATGTCAGTTCTCCTTGAGCGGTTGGCTATTGATCAGCTGCGTACGAGAGTCGCAGCGCGGGCTTGAGCCCACCAGTGACACTGATGACGACTCCCACCAAATTCCTGCCACTTCGTGGTCGTACGATGGCGGGCATGAGCGCCGGTTCCGTCGCCCTGGTGGTGACTGAGGACATCGAGGTCCCGTCCTGGGACCTGTACGAACTGAGCATCCCTGCCACCGTGTTCGGCAAGCCGCAGCCCGATCTCGCCGACCCGTGGTACGACCTGCGGCTGTGCGGAACGGGGGACCGGTCGCCGGACTCGCCCGGCTCACCGGGCGTGCCGGGCTTCGGGCTGCGCACCCCCTACGGGCTGGAGGACCTGGTCGGCGCCGACACGGTCATCGTGCCGTCGGTGCCGGACCCCTGTGTCGAGGAGGGCGTCCCGCTGCCACCGCGGCTGATCGAGGCGTTGCGCCGGGCGTACGAGGCGGGCGCTCGAATGGTGTCCCTGTGCACCGGCGCGTTCGCGCTGGCCGAGGCGGGGCTGCTCGATGGCCGCCCCGCCACCGCACACTGGATGCACACCGTCCAGCTCGCCGAGCGTTACCCGAAGGTACGGGTGGATGACTCGGTGCTCTACGTGGACGACGGCGACGTGCTCACCAGCGCCGGCATGACCGCCGGGCTTGACCTGTGCCTGCACCTGGTCCGCCGCGACCTTGGCGCGCACGTCGCCAACCAGTTGGCCCGCCGCATGGTGGTGCCCGCCCACCGGCCCGGCGGCCAGGCGCAGTTCATCGACCTGTCGGTGCCCGCCACTGATGACGAGGGCCTGGCGCCCGTGCTGGAGTGGGCGCAGGCGCGCCTCGACCAGCCGCTTACGATCGAGGACCTGGCCCGGCGAGCCGCGGTGAGCCCGCGCACCTTCTACCGGCGGCTGCGGCAGGCCACCGGCACGACGCCACTGCGCTGGCTGCTCAACCAGCGGCTCGGCAGGGCCCAGAGCCTGCTGGAGTCAACGGACCTCCCGGTCGAACGGATCGCGCAACTCAGCGGCCTCGGCACGGCGAACAACCTCCGCCACCACTTCCTCAAGCACATCGGCATCCCCCCTGCCGACTACCGCCGCGCCTTCCCTCGGCAGTCACCCGAAGGGAAGGTCACACCGGCGACCAAGGCGCCGGCCTGAACCGCGGTCCGGTCAGCCGGAGGGAGTGTTGGTACGACCTGTGGTGTCCCCTCGACACGGCGCGTGCTTCGAGGCTCGAAACCTCGTCTGCTGCACCGAGGATGAGGGCCGCGCATAGCGTCGATCAGCCTCGGGCGCGGTCAACTCGCGGCCTGCATGTGATGCTCATTGGGCTCACGTTGGGGCGTCGATTTGGGACGCAACAAGGCGCGGTGACTCCACTTGCAACGGTGACTCCACTTGCAACGTTACCAATCTGTGACCTAGAGTTGCGCCCGTCTTCGGCGTGCCCAGAAACGGCCCGCCTGCAACGAGTCTCACGCGGCGCCTGGGTCAGGACGCCGTCAACACCGTTGCCATCACCGCCATCCAGGCGCAGAGCGCCTGGCGCGGCGCCTGAGCCGCGACTGACCTGGCCTGCGCCTCCGACGCCCCGTCGCACACCGCGGCGGGAGCGTGTTGTGCGACGGAGTTCTGAGAGACTCTGATCATGGATGTGACGCCCGATCAGGTCGCTTTGGCGGTAGAAAGATTCGATCGTCCGAACGGTGAGGCCCCGGCGGGCAGCGCCTGCCGCACCCGAAGCGGCAAGACCGCCGCGACACCCCGCGCTTCGTGCTCGTGGCCGCGCTGCGCGAGGAACTCGAAGTCCTGGTCCCCGCCGGCCGCGGGCCCGGCCGCGCGTGGAAGCAAGGCCCCGCGCTCGCGGTGGTCCCGGCGCCCCGCACGGAGCGGCCGGTGAGGATCGGGTACGCCCGCACGTCGACTGCCCGCCAGGAGCTGGCGAGCCAGCTCGAAGCCCTCCGCCGGGCGGAGTGCCACAAGATCTTCCAGGAGCAGATCAGCACCCGCGTCAAGGTGCGTCCCGAACTGGAGAAGGCGCTCGCGCTGGCCCATCAGTTCAAGGAGGCCGCGCCCCAGACGCCGGTCATCTTCACCGTCCACGAGCTCAAGCGCCTCGCCCGCAACGCCGCCGAGCTGATGACGCTGTCCGCCGAACTCCAGGCCGGCGGCATCCAGCTCGAACTCCTCACCGGCCCGCTCACCGGTATCTACGACCCCAACGGCATGGGCGCCATGTTTTTCGCCGTGCTCGCCGTCGCCGGCCAGATCGAACGCAACTACATCCGGGAGAAGACCCTCGAAGGCCAGGTCACCGCCGCGTCCAAGGGCAACCACGGCGGACGGCCGAAGGTCATCGACGACGACATGCTCACCTTCGCCGTCGCTCTGAAGGACAAGGGCGTCCCCGTCCCCGAGATCGCGAAGAAGCTCACCATCAAGACCGGCAAGAATGCGGGCAAGTCTCCGTCGGTCGCCTCCCTCTACCGAGCCCTCGCCGAAGCCGAGCAGATTCGCAGAGGACAACCACCTGCCACTCAGGCCCAAGCCCGTCCGCATCCGCCGGCCCGATGACCCGCTCACCCTCGAAGAGATCGACCTGCGCGACCGGCTCCAGACCCAGCCCCACCCGAACGCCACAGGCACCCGCCGTGGATGACCTCACGACCGTACGCGCGCAGGAGTACGCGAAGGTGTACGACGAACTCCTCGCGCCAGCACTCCACCCGGAAAGGCTCCGACCCTGAACGCCTCACTCGCAGAAGCACTGTCCGTCGTCCTGCTCCTGGCGGTGCTGGCCTGCGCGGTGACCCGGCCGTGGGGCTGGCCGGAGGCGGTCGTGGCCGTCCCCGCCGCCGGGGTGGTCATCGCTACCGGCGCGATCTCCCTCTCGCACGCGGCGGCCGAGGCCGCCCGGCTGGGCCCGGTGATCGGCTTCCTCGCGGCCGTCCTGGTCCTGGCCCAGCTGTGCGACGACGAAGGCCTGTTCCATGCCTGCGGCGTCTGGATGGCCCGCAGAGCGGCCGGCCGCCCCCGCCGCCTGCTGGTCCTCGTCTTCGTGACGGCCTCGCTGATCACCGCGGTGCTCAGTCTGGACGCCACGGTGGTGCTGTTGACCCCGGTGGTGTTCGCCACCGCCGCCCGGCTCGGCGCCCGCGCGAAGCCGCACGTCTACGCCTGCACCCACCTGTCGAACACCGCCTCGCTGCTGCTGCCGGTCTCCAACCTCACCAACCTGCTGGCGTTCGCCGCCAGCGGCCTGAGCTTCACCCGCTTCGCCGCGCTGATGGTTCTGCCGTGGCTGGTCGCGATCGGCGCCGAGTACGTGGTGATCCGCCGCTTCTTCGCCACCGACCTGGACGCGGGCGCCGAGGCCCCGCCCGCCGACGAGCCCCGCGAACTGCCGCTGTTCGCCCTGCTCACGGTGGCGGGCACCCTGGCTGGCTTCGTGCTGACCTCGGCGGTCGGCATCAACCCGGCCTGGGCGGCGGCCGCAGGCGCGGCCGTCCTGGCGGCCCGTGCCCTGGCCCAGCGCCGCACCACCCCCACGGCGATCGTCAGGGCCGCAGCCCTGCCGTTCTGCGCCTTCGTGCTGGCGCTGGGCATCGTGGTCCGCGCCGTGGTCGACAACGGCCTCGCGGGCGCGCTGGGCCATCTGGTTCCCGGCGGCACCGACCTGGCGGCCCTTCTGGCCATCGCGGCACTGGCAGCCATACTGGCGAACGTCATCAACAACCTGCCCGCCGTCCTGGTGCTGCTGCCTCTGACCGCCCCCACCGGACCCGGCGCCGTCCTGGCCGTGCTCCTCGGGGTCAACATCGGCCCGAACCTCACCTACGCCGGCTCGCTGGCCACCCTGCTGTGGCGGCGCATCGTGCGCGAACACGACACCGACGTGGAACTGGGCGAGTTCACCCGGCTCGGCCTGTTCGCCGTGCCAGCCGCCCTGATGCTCTCGGTAGTGGCACTGTGGGTCTCACTTCAAGCGATCGGAGGCTGAACACCGTGACCGTCATCGTCTGGACCGTGGAGGGCACGTGGCCCGCCTGCGTCGATGCCGCGCGCACCCACGCGCCCGCAGACGCCGACCTGGTGCTGCTGCACGTCACCGGCCACGCGGTGCCGGGCGCCGCGCACGGTGCCTTTGCCGGACTGCTGGGCCGCGCACGCCCCGACCGCGACCCCGGCACCGCAGTGGAACACCTGGCCGCCGCCTCAGCAGAACAGCTCCTGGCCAGCGCGGCCGAGCGACTGGGACGCCCGTGTACCCGGCAAGAGCGCTCGGGCCGTGTCGAACGGGAAGTCGTGGCCGCCGCAGAAGGCGCCGATCTGCTCATCCTCGCCCGCGACGGGGACCGCACCCACCTCGGCCCCCGCAGCCTCGGCCCCGCCAGCCGCTTCATCGTCGACCACGCTCCTTGCCCCGTCCTGCTGGTCTGGCCGGAGACCGCACCCAGTACAGCCACCATCCCGCCACCGCCACCCCACCCGCCGCACCACCGCTAGCCGCAGTCAGGCCGGGCCCCTCCACCGCTCAAGATCAAGTCCTTGGCGCCAACGGTTGTACTGATGGTCCCCACGGCCGATCACGATCGTGGCCCTCTCCCCGTGGATGTGGGCTGCATTCGCAGGCTGGGCACTGTTCGGTCTCGGGCTGTCCGGCTGTGTCCCGCAGTTGTTCAGTGCAGCCGGACATGCCGACCCCTCCGCTGCCGGGGCCACCGTCTTTCGCGTCGCCGGGCTCGGATACGTAGGCATGCTCGCCGGCCCCGCCGTCATCAGCTGGCTGATCCACCTCGTCAGCCGTCATCGACACCTGGTTGGCAACTCGACGCCCCAGGGAAATGACACCTGCCATGAGACGTCATGAAGGACGACAGGCCGGAGCGGTGTCCCGTGCCGAGAGCGCGAGACAACGAAGAGACGGCCGGCGCGACCACCCCATCGAACGGCAAGCAGCGGCTGCAGGTCTCCCACTCCGTCCTTTCCGGTTTCCGGGTTCTCGGGAGCCCACCACGTTCAAGCCGGTGGAGGGCTGGCGCCGAGGGGCCTTCGCTTCAACGAGTCGCCAGATTCCACCCGTTCCCGCGTGACCGGTGGGTGTTCGGCGATGTTCCCATTTCCCTCCCCGGAGTGGTTTCGCCCAGACACGGGGCCGCATCCGGTGATCTTCCGGTTGTCTCTCGGACAACAGGCATGGCGCGCACGAGCAGTCCATGCGCCGACACGCGCACAGCAGAGGGGCCACTATGACCGATGGGACGGTTCTGTTCGCGGTACACGAGTTCCCACAAGGGCAAGGTGTCGCCGCCGAGCAACTGCGCAGGATCCGCGATGAGTTGGCGGGCCGAGGCTTTGACGTGCGCTGGGCCACCACAGCCGACGACGCCCAGGCAGTGCTGCGGACCGAGGCAGGCACGGCCGCCGCCGTGATCGACTGGAACCTTCCCCAGACCGCCGGAGAAGGCGGCGAAGCAGGCGGCGCCGAGGTACTGCGCCACGCCGGCCGACGCTTCCAGAATCTCCCCGTCTTCCTGGTCACGGACGGCGAAGACCTGGAACACCTGCCCTTGTGGGTGGCCGAAACGGTGATCGGCTACATCTGGCCGCTCGAGGACACCGCACCCTTCATCGCCGGACGCATCGCCAGCGCCGCCCGCGACTACCAGCACAACCTGCTACCACCGTTCTTCAAGGCACTGCGCCGCTTCGACCACGCGCACGAGTACTCCTGGCACACCCCTGCGCACTCCGGCGGTGTCGCCTTCCTCAAGTCCCCCGTCGGCCGGGCCTTCCACGACTACTTCGGAGAACGGCTGCTGCGCAGCGACCTGTCGATCTCCGTCGGGGAACTCGGTTCCCTCTTCGAACACACCGGCCCGGTCGGTGCCGCCGAGCGCAACGCCGCCCGTGTCTTCGGCTCCGACCGCACCTACTTCGTACTCCACGGCGACTCCACCTGCGACCGGATGGTCGGTCACTTCAGCGTCACCCAGGACGAGATCGCACTGGTGGACCGCAACTGCCACAAGTCGGTGCTGCACGGCCTGGTCCTCTCCGGAGCCCGGCCGGTCTACCTGGTCCCCACCCGCAACGGCTACGGACTGGCAGGCCCCCTGCCGCCCGCCGAGATTCAGGCACAGTCGGTCGCCTCCCGGACCAACCGCAACCCACTGACCCAGGGCGCCGTCTCGCCCCAGGCCCAGTACGCGGTGCTGACGAACTCCACCTATGACGGCCTGTGTTACGACACCCTCCAGGTCGCCCGGGCCCTCGCACCCAGCACCCCCCGGCTCCACTTCGACGAAGCCTGGTTCGCCTACGCCCGCTTCCACCCCCTTTACGCCGGCCGCTACGGCATGGCGGTGGGCCCCGAAACCTTCCCCGGCCCCGAACGCCCCACCGTCTTCTCCACCCAGTCCACCCACAAGCTGCTGGCCGCCCTGTCACAGAGCGCCATGGTCCACATCAAATCCGCACCCCGGGCACCGGTGGAGCACGACCGGTTCAACGAGGCGTTCATGATGCACGGCACCACCTCACCGCTGTATCCGATGATCGCCTCCCTCGACGTGGCCACCGCGATGATGGACGGCCCCCAGGGCCGCTGCCTCATCGACGAAGCGGTGACCGAAGCCATCCGCTTTCGTCAGACGGTCGTACGCGTCGCCCGGCGCATCGCCGCCGCCGACGACCGGCCCGACTGGTTCTTCGGCGTCTGGCAACCCGAGACCGTGACCGACCCGGCCACCAGCGAGCGTCTACCCTTCGCCGACGCACCGCCCGAACTGCTGCGCACCGAACCGTCCTGCTGGCAGCTGGAGCCAGACGCCGACTGGCACGGCTTCACCGGACTGACCACGGGCTACTGCCTGCTCGACCCCATCAAGGTCACCCTCACCTGCCCCGGCATCGACGCCACCGGACAGATGTCCCACTGGGGCATCCCCGCCCGCGTCCTCACCGCCTACCTGGCCACCAGGGACATCGTGGTGGAGAAGACCGACAGCTACACCACGCTCATCCTCTTCTCCATGGGGATCACCAAGGGCAAGTGGGGAACCCTGATGGACGCCCTCATGGACTTCAAAACGCTCTACGACCACAACGCACCCCTGGAGCAGGTGCTGCCCGAGCTGGTCGCCGCCCACCCCCACCGCTACACCGGCCAGACCCTGCGCGAACTGTGCCAGGAGATGCACCACCACCTACGCGATGCCCGCCTGGTCGAGCTGCTCGACACCGCCTTTCACGACCTGCCCGAGCCCGTTACCCCGCCCCAGCACTGCTACCAGCGCCTCATCCGCGGCGGCACGGAGCGCGTAAGGCTGACCGACGCGGCCGACCGGGTGGCCGCCGCCATGGTCACCGTCACCCCGCCGGGCATCCCCGTCCTCATGCCCGGCGAAAACACCGGCACCCCCGACGGCCCGCTGCTGCGCTACCTGACCGCCCTGGAGTCCTTCGACCGGCGCTTCCCCGGCTTCCGCAGCGAGACCCACGGCGTCACCGTCGCTCCCGATACCGGCGACTACCTCATCGAATGCGTACGCCAGATCCCCACCCAGCAAACCGGCCGCGCAGCCGGAGAGCACCACAAGACACCGACGCCGCACCCACTCAACCCCCAACTGCCCACAGGCTGAGCCCAAGCAACCAGTCGGTCTTGGAGCCAGCCGTGCATTCTCCTTCTGCGCGGCGGTAGCAGTCCCCGTTGGCTGGGCAGCATGGCCGAACTGCATACCGATCGCCTCGTGCTCCGTCGATGGCAAGAGTCCGACCTTGAACCGTGGGCGGCGATGAATGCTGCTCCCGAGGTCCGGGAGCACTTGGGCGACCTGCTCACCCGTGAACAGAGCGATGCCTCCGTGGCGCAGTTCCAGGCCGAGTTCGACCAGCGAGGCTACGGTTGGTGGGCAGTTCAATTGCAGGCCACCGGCGAGTTCATCGGCTTCGCGGGCTTGGACCAGGTGGATGAGGGCATGCCGTTCACCGGGGTAGAGATCGGTTGGAGGCTCGCTCGCTCGGCCTGGGGCCAGGGTTACGCCACCGAGGCCGCCTTGGCCGGCCTGGCCTTCGGCTTCGAAACGCTCGAACTCCCTGAGATCCTTGCAGTGACGACTGCCACCAACCTCCGTTCCCAAGGCGTGATGCGCCGGATCGGCATGACCCGAGACCCGGCTAGCCGCGCTGCTGGCACGGCTCGACGCACCGGCTGACGCCCACGATCGGGAACGCGCGACGACATCGCAGACCTTGGCCGGCAGGGCAGCGTGATGCCTACCGTCCGCGGAATCGTGGCCCTGCCCGGCGACGCCCCTGCCACCCAGGCGGGGCCCGGGTCCTGGTGGAGATCCGTGACGTCTCCTTCGCCGACGCCCCCTCCAGGGTGGTGGCCGCCCCGGTTCAGACGGACGTCCCCCTCGCCCCGCGGGGCCGGATCCCGTTCCGTGTGGACGTACCGGACCTTGATCCGAGGGGTGCCTACGGACTTCGCGTGCACGTGGATCTCGCCGGAAGCGGCTCGTTGGAGGCCGGAGATCTCATCAGCACGCAGGCTCATACCGTTCTACCGGGATCCGACGAGGAGATGATCGCTCCGGTGAACAGGGTCTGAGCGGTAAACGCGGGTCTGAACGGCAACGTCGCTTCCCCACAGGACTCAGAGGGCACCGCAAGTCATCGGCCTCAGCGGTCCGCTGACACGTCGACGCGCCAACCCCACCGCGATGATGAGATCGCGTGCGGGCCCCCGTTTGCCGACGAGGGCGCCGCCCGGCTGGGAACGGCGGCGCCGGTTCGAGCCCTGGCCCCGCTCACGGGAAGATCTTTTCCGCAACAGCTCTCCGGGAGCGACACCGCGGCCAAAGCCACCTGCTCTGTGCGTCGTTCACCAGGTTTGATGCACGCACTGGGGCAGTGGCACAGGTTGACTTTCGTCATGGTCAGCCTGTGCATGACGCATGGTGTGCGCGAGCGCGCAGATTGCTTCTGTTGCTGTGGCGGTGGGGCTGCCCAGCCGGAGGTGGCTGCACCGCCACAGCCGGGTGGGTCTTTACTTGTGGGCGCTGATCACACCGCCGGCGCTGAGCACGATGTACACGCCGTTGGCGTCGACCCCCACGTCGTGCCCCTTCGTCTCCAGCGTGGCGGCCACGCCCTCGAAGCCGTTGATCTGCGCGCGGTAGCGCAGCTCGCCGACCTTCGTGACCTTGGCCGTCCAACCGCCCGCGAGCTGGAAAGTGCCCGGTCCCTGGTGCTCGCCGCCCGTCCAGGAGTGGACCTCGCCGCCCGCAGCGCGGACGTCGAGCTCGGCCGACCCGGTGAGCAAGGGATACGGGAGCCTGGCATTCAGGGACGTCCCCTCAGTGGCGCATCGCGCGCTCCGGCGGCATCCCCGGCCGGTCCTTCGGCAGCAGCAGACGCAGGGCACCCGGCCGGATACCGCACACGACGGGCATAGGAAGCCGCACCGCTTCGCCGTCGACGCCCGCGTCAAGATGCCGCACCTCACCATGCAGCGTGATGCCCGGAGCAGACCAGATGACGGGCCCATCTCCCGCCGACCCGGCACCGCGCTTGTCCTGTCGCAGTTCGCCGCGCAGATGCCGCAGGAGATCCGGGGGAGCCTGCGCCGGGCACTTGAGAACGATGACGCCCAGCTGTCCCGTGCTGAGGGAGAGGCGACGCCCCAGCCAACGCGGTGTGGCCAGGTGGTAAGGGTTATTGGAGATCAGCACCACCTGCGGGAACTCGACGGTTCCCCATGGTGTGTCCACGCGGGCCTCGACCCACTGCTTGCCCTTGGCATAGTCGGGAGCCACTGCGGCGAACGCGCGAGGCTTGTCCTCCCGGTACCCGGGCTCCAGCAGGGCGTCGGCGTACACACCGAAAGAGACGTTGTTGACGAAGACACGCGAGCCGAGCACCCCCAGGTCCACCTGCGCGGGCTCACCGTCGACCAGGGCGTCCAGCGCCCGCCCCGGATCGCGCAGATCGAGGCCCAGGTCCCGGGCGAAGTGGTTGCGGGTGCCCGCCGGGACCACGACCAGCGACCGGCCCGTGTCGGCGGCCACCGCGGCGACCGCCGACACGGTGCCGTCACCGCCCGCGACCCCCAGCACCTGCGCCCCCTCCACCACGGCGTTCCTCGCGAGCGACGCCGCGTCCTCCTCCGTGCTGGTCGTCCAGACCTGGGCTCCCATGCCCTCGGCTCGCTGTCCCAGGCCGTAACGAGCCGTCTTGCCGCCGCCTGAGCGTGGATTCATCACGATCACCACCCGGGCACGCGTCCGAGCGCCGGCCATCACCGCATCCACTCTCGGTGTTCAGGAGGTGAGAAGGAATTGCCAGCCCATGTTCGCCAAGGTCGCCAGGCTTCCGCCGAGGATGGGTCCTGTGGTGCGGCGCCGTGCGGGGGCATGGTGCCGGTGCCTGCTGGGGTTGCGGAGCAGGATGTCATGCCGCCTCACCCTCCCGGAAGAGGGGTGCATCGGTACCCCTCCATCGTCACTCCACCCAGCCTCGTACTGCCTGGCGGGAGGTGGTCAACGGAGAGTTTCCAGATCGGTGCCGTCGCCCTGGCTGCCGCTTCCGGCGATCTCTCTGCGATACCAACAGCGCTGGGAACTCGTCGCTCCAGAAGGCTTGCCGACGCCTCCGGCGGAGACTCCTCCAGCCCGCATCCCTCTGGCTCAGCCTCGGCTGCGTGAACGAGCCGCGGCCTGGTCGGCGGGCATGGCTCCCGCTGCGGGACAGCAGCTTCTGGGACCCGGTCGGGGGTCGCGGTGCCGGGTGAATGAACGCGAACGAACGAGCCCGAGTTGCCCACCCCGCCGACAAGATCGAGTACGCCAGGCTCCTGAAGCAGCCCGTCGCGGTCAAACTCTCCTCGTCTCACGTGGGCTGGTTCGCTGGGATACGGCTGGCGCGATCGTGAACTCGGCACTTCGAGACCCTGAGAGCCGATCGCCTGTGTCTGGGATGCTCCGGGACGGCCACGACAGGTGAGCCCCCTTTGTACCTATGCGCTGAGGCGTGATAAGTGCACCGGTCCGCCCGATGAATGTCAGTAGTGCGCGCACTTGCAGGTGCGAGTCACCATACGCTCGCCCTGAGGGGTGAATGAATATTCTGCCTATTGCGGCCAGAGATTAGTTCGGTGGTTACGTAAGTGAAGGTATCCGAATAAGCGGGTTGCCCTTTCTGGGTGTGACTTGGCGTGCGCTGTTCGTGGCCGAAACCGCTGATGGACGACGGGTGGGCCCACGGTCTTGCGCAATCTGTCTCGCGACTCGCATCAAAACAAAGGAGACGTCATGACGCCCTTCATCACGTCGATCAGCCCCACTACCCAGAGCCATCACGCTGTCCCCATGACCATCATGGGAACGGGGCCGTCGAGGGTGATCAGGGTCAATTTCGGCACCAGGTCAGTCACGCCGACCAGTGTCACCAGCACGACCGTGACCTGTATGATCCCGGAACTGCCTGCCGGCCAGTACAACGTCTCTGTGGCCGCCGGGAGTCTGACGAGCAACTCGCTGCCGTTCTATTACATCGGCCCGCCGAAGGTCACTTCTCTAACTCCCAACACAGGGCCTTTCAGCGCGACGTCCCTGTCCGTCTTCGGCGAAAATCTGGTTACCACGACCTCCGTGGCCTTCGGCGATGTGGGAGTTGCCACGGATGGCCGTTGCGTCTGGTGCATTCCTCCCGGTGTGAGTGTTAGGGCTCACCGGAATGCACGAACGCCTCCTGCTGGGCGTCGGCGACTCCGCCGAGGACTCCGTCGCTGTCGTACCGCAGCTGGTGTGACCGTGCCCGGCGCTTGCGGCGTGGCAACCTCTCTCACTCTCATCGGAAGTGAACGGCGGCAGCGCGTGCGGGCGGCCGACCCCCGCGGCCTCGTCCCGGACCCGTAAGGAGGAGCCACCATGCGTACGCGCGATGTGATGCGCACCCCGGTCGTGACGGTTTCGCCGCACACCACGCTGATGGAGACCGCACGGCGCATGCGGGAGTGCACCGTCGGACACATCGTGGTGGTGTCCGGCGAGACGGTTCAAGGGGTCGTCACCGACCGGGACTTGACCGTGCGCGGTGTCGCCGCCGGGATGAGCGCCGGCACTCCGGTCAGTGAGGTGATGACATCGCCGGTCGTCACCGTCCGGGCCGACGACGACGTGGAGATGGCCTATCACGCCATGCGACGGGCGGGAGTGCGCCGGATACCCGTCCTGGCAGGGGGACGGCTCACCGGGACGGTGACCATGGACGACCTGCTCATGGACGTCTCACGGCGTATCGGCGAGCTGCTGGAGCCCCTCTCCTGGTGCGCCTTGGCCGAGCCCCCGGGCCCTCCGCACACCCCCGAGGAACCGAACGGGCCGCACCGGACACCGGAACGCGGCCGGGCGCCGGGACTGTGAGACCTCACGATGTCGCGGGACAGCAGCCGGACGGCGCCTGCGCGGTCAGCCGTGCGGGACGACGGCGACCGGAGCCGGGCAGTGGTGGAGGAGGGCGTGCGCGACGTGACCGATGCGAGGCGGGGGAGCCTTGGGGGAGCGCGTCTGCCGGCCGATGACGACGAGCTCGGCCTGGCCACCGGATTCCAGGAGATGGCGGGCTGGCTGCCCGATGACCGCCTGCTCGGTCACTTCCACGGACGGGTACTTCTCGCGCCACGTCCCCAGCGCATGCCGCAGCGTTTCCTGCCGCGGGAGGTGACCACCTGGCTGCACCACGAGGAACCCGGCGAGTCGGCCGATGCCGACCGTGCCGCGGGCCCGGACGGCCGACGAGGTGAGCAGCTCCGCCGTGATGTATCCGTCCTGTTGGCCGGACAGGGCCTCGGCGAGCAGTCGCTCCTCCTCGTCGCGGAGGCGGTCGATGTTCACCACCAGGTTCAGCAAGCGTCAGGTTCGCCAGCACGGCCACGGTGAACGGGGGGGGGCGTCACCTGCCCACCGCGTCCGGGCCGGGTCCACCCGACCGACGCAATCGCCCCGGCCCTGGTCACGACCGTATGGACGATCCCGCGTCGGGCCGTCGCCGCCCGCGGCGACGGAACTCTTGCCCCGATCGCACAGGGACGAGGAGACGGGTGGCACGGACCGGCCACCTGTCCCGTGTCAGTCCGCGTCCTCCGCCCGGGGGTGCTGTCGCAGGACGTCGAGGACGACGGAGCCGTCGATGGTTTCCCGGCTGGTCAGCAGTTCGGCGAGGCTCTTCAGCGCCGTACGGTGCTCGCGCAACAGATTCACGGCGCGTGCCTCCGCCTCCCGGACCAACCGGGCGGTCTCCTCGTCGACGATGCGCTGCGTCTGTTCGGAGTACGGGCGCTGCCCGGGGTCTCCGGGTACCTCGTCACCGAGGTGGTGCGGCGTGCCCCGGGAGTAACCGACCGGGCCGAGGACGGGGGACAGCCCGAAATCCCGGACCATGCGGCCGGCGATCTGGGTGGCGCCTGCCAGGTCGTCGGCGGCACCGGTCGAGCCCTCGGAGAACAGGACGAGTTCGGCGGCCCGCCCGCCGAGCCGGACGGTCAGCAGGTCGTTCAGATAGCCCTCGCTGTAGAGGTGGCGCTCGGCTTCCGGTAGTTGTTCGGTGGCGCCCAGCGTCGGCCCGGAGGGCAGGATGGTCACCTTGGCCACCGGGTCGGCGTGCTCGCACAGCGCGGCGACGAGGGCGTGCCCGGACTCGTGGACCGCGACGGCGTGGCGCTCTTCGGGCAGCAGGGCGTTCGACGTCTCCCGGCGACCGAGCAGGACCCGGTCCCGGGCGTTGTCCAGGTCGCGGGCCGAGATGACCGAACTGCCTGCGCGGACGGCGTTGATGGCGGCCTCGTTGACGAGGTTGGCGAGGTCGGCGCCGGAGAAGCCCGGGGTGGCGCGGGCGACGACGTTCCAGTCGACGTCGGGACCCGGCGTCTTGCCACGGGCGTGGACGGCGAGGATCGCCGCCCGTTCGGCCTGGTTGGGCAGCGGTACGGTCACGTGCCGGTCGAAGCGGCCGGGCCTGAGCAGAGCGGGGTCGAGCGCCTCGGGCCGGTTGGTCGCGGCGAGCACCACGATGCCGCTGCTCTCGTCGAAGCCGTCCATCTCGGCCAGGAGCTGGTTGAGGGTTTGCTCGCGCTCGTCGTTGCCGCCCAGCCGTACCCCGCCGCGGCGGCTTCCCACGGCGTCGATCTCGTCGATGAAGATGATCGAGGGGGCGCGTTTGCGGGCGTCGGCGAACAGATCACGGACCCGGGAGGCGCCCACCCCGACGAACATCTCCACGAACGCCGAGCCGGTCACCGAAAGGAACGGGACCTCCGCCTCACCGGCGACGGCCCGGGCGATCAGCGTCTTGCCGGTGCCCGGCGGCCCTACCATGAGGACACCACGGGGGCCCTTGGCGCCTGCCACCGCATACCGCTCGGGGTGCCGCAGGAAGTCGACGACCTCGCTGATCTCCTGCTTCACCCCCTCATAGCCGGCGATGTCGTCGAAGCGGGTGGTCGGGCGCTCAGCCTCGATGATCTTGGCGCGGGACCGCCCGATCGCGCTGAGCCCGCCCGACAGCGAGCGCGCCGCCTGCCGTCCGGTCCACAGGAACAGCGCGCCCAGAAGCAACAGCGGCAACAGCACCGCCAGCAGTGTCCCCATCCAGCTGTTGCCGTCGCTGCTGGAGGCGGTGATGTTCACGCCCTTCGACCGAAGCTGCTGCTCCAGGTTGCTGTTGCCCAACGCCGTAGGAATGTGGGTGGTGAACTTCCGGCCGTCCTTGAGGGTGCCGCTGACGCTCCCCTTGTCGTTGATGTCGACCGTCTTGACCTGGCCGGTGTCCACCTTGCCGAGGAAGCCGGTGTAGGAGTACGAGGTGCCCGGGGAGGTCTGGGCCCGGCCGAGCAGGATGACGAGCATCACCAGCAGGGCGATCGGCAGCAGCCACGGCCGCCAGCCCGGCCCCGACGACGGAACGGGGGCCTTGGGCGGCTCCCGCGGTGGCCCGGGCTTGGCCGAGCGGGTGGGGTGGCGCCGCGGCATGCGGACTGCGCTGATCACTGCTGGTTCCTCGCTACCGGGAGGGCTTGGACGAGCCCGGTTTCCGTGCTTTCGGCGCTGGGGACCGCGGCCGCGTCTCCCTCCCACGATCAGCTTTTTCGCCGCGGTTCGCAGTACGAGTGGGGGCGGTCCGCGCTCCGGTGCCGCCGCGGGCCGGACACCCGCACGGCACGCCCGCCGGGCCGGCTTGGACCAGGTGTCCCGGGGTGGGGGACGATCGGCCCTCCACGCCCGGCCCGGCCGGGGCCACTCTGGAAGCACGCGCCCAGCGGCGCCACCGCCGGGAGCCCTTCCGGCCTTCGGAACAACCGGGCGGTACTGCTCCCCGGCCCGGGCTGCCGGAGACATGTCCGCCCTGCGGGAACGCCGTAACCACCGGGAGCGCTGCCCATATCGGGAAGGAGAGACCGCCATGTGCTCGCACCACTCCCACGAATCCGCCGACGGCCCGGGCCGGGACGCCCAGGCCGGGCGCAGCGAAGAGCGTCTGCACCGGCTGGAGACACAGGTGCAGACGCTGGCCGAAGCCGTCCGGACCCTTGCGCAGGGCCTGGAGAAGATCCCCACCCAGGACCCGTCAGGGGAGGAGCCGGCCCGTGGCGCCCGGATGGCGCACGAGCTGCTGCTTTCGCAGGGCCTGTAGGCATGCGGCCTGCTGCTCTCGCAGGGCCTGTAGGCATGCGGCGCAGCGGGGCGCTCCGCCGGGGCCCCGGAACCGGGGTACGGGCAGCAGCGGGCCCCTCCGGGCCCGGCCCGAGCACCTGCCGCGCCGGATGGTCCCGCGTCGACCCGTCGCCTCGCAACGGCAGCGCAACAGATGCTGACCGAAGACCTCATGATCAGTCCGCCGGCCGGCGTTCCGGTGAGAGCCCTGCCCTGCCTGTGGTCGAGGATGATCACGTGGTCGGCCTGCTCATCGACCGGGACCTGGCCGCACGGGCGATGACCCGGGGGTGTCACCGAAGCCCGTGACAGACCGCACGCGGTTGCGCGTCCTCCTCTCCGGGGGAGTAGGCGCACGGGCGGATCGATCACCGCTGCCGGTCACTCGCCGTGATACAGCCTGTCGGCACCGACCAGGACGACCTCGCCCCTGCCCTCCGCAGCCCGGAGCTCCGAGCTGAAGCCGACCCCGCTGTAGCAGGCGGGCACGGTCTGCCGGGCGTACTCCCCGGAAGCGGCGAGGAGGGACATGATGTGGCGCAGCCGCTCCAGATGGTGGACATCCAGGGTCTCGTTCCAGCGGGCGAGCCCGACCGAGAGCAGCCTTCCCGGGACGCCCCCGACCGATCCGCGGACCACCACGTCGGCATCGAGTCGGGTACGCCCACCGGGATCGGCGATGGTGCCCCGCGCCGCCTGCCGCGGCTCGCCCCCGAAGGTCTCCCGGGCCGCGTGGTGCGTGGCCCAGTCCCGGCACAGCTGGGCGAAGTGCGGTGCGACCACCACTGAGTCGAAGGTGGCGCGAACCCGGTGCCACACGCCGGCGGCGTCCTCCTGCTCGCACCTCGCCCGGTGCGGCCAGGCAACGGCGTGCTCGAAGGCCAGTAGCGGTTCCGCGATGCGGTAGCGCGTCAGGCCGGGGCGGAACGCGTCGGGCTCCCCGTACAGCAGCTGCTGGTTGCCCATCACTGCCAGGACATGGGACACATCGCCCAGCGACGCCCCGATGCGGTCGGCGATCCCGCCGGGAGTGGACCGGCCGTCGGCGATCGCGACCAGCACGGAGTGGCACAGCGCCCGGTCGGCGTGGTCGGCCTGGCCCTCCAGCAGATAGCGAGCCTCCCAGAACAACGGAACCCGCGGGTTGAGAACGGTCCGGCAGACCCAGGCGTCGAAGTCGTCCGGACCGGACGGCACGTCGTCACACACCAGATCGCCCCGGTATGCGGGGACTCCGCCCACGACGGCGTGCACTTGCACGGCGAGCCGGGGGGAGTCGATCCCCCAGAAGCGTGCTGCCTGGCGGTAGCCGAAGGGCCGCACCACGAGTTCCAGTGAGGTGAGGCCGTGGAGCGGGGACGGGCCGGAGAACAGCCTCTTCATGATGGCCGGGCTGCCTCCGCTGAGGACCAGGCGGGTGCGGTTGTCGCGGCCCTCCCGGTCCAGCCGGCGGTAGGCGCCGTACAGCATGGAAGGGAGAGCGGGACTCTGGCCGACGAGGTCGGGGAAGTCGTCGATGACGACGGTGGCCGGCTGCCGGTCCCCCAGGGCGAAGAGCGCGTCGAGGGCCTTTTCCCAGCCGTGCCAGTGCGGTGGATTCGGTTCCCGGGCGTACTCGGCCAGACGCTCCGCGAGGCGGCGCAGCGACTCCTTCTCGGCCGCTGCCTTGCCGTCGAAGTAGAAGCCGCCGGTCGCCTGGGCCGCAGCCTCCAAGAGGAAGGTCTTGCCGTGTCGGGGCTGTCCGGAGACGAGGGCAAGGGTGGCCTTGGGCTGCGGGTCGCGGAGGAAGCCCATCAGCTCGGCCCACTCGGATTCCCGGTCGAACAGACGGTCGTGCTTGGCGGGGTGGGCAGTGGCGTCCGCAGGCGGCATGGACCGCTCCCCTCGTTCAGTGGCCGGAGAGAATGGTGGTGCCTCAAGTACACCTCCGGCGACCGGCCCGTGCGCTGCCCGGCGTACGCCCCCGGGTCAGCCCGCCTCGGATGCCTGCGGATCCGGAGGGGCGGCGGCCCATGCGAGGGCGGCGTCGAGTTCGTCGTATCCGAACCGTCGGATGTCGGCCTGGACGAAGTGCTTCGCGAGCTGGGGTACCAGGGAGGCGACCTTGCTGTCGGCCGCCAGCGCGATCTTCCTGACCTTGCGGTGGTGGTCGCGGACGAACCGCACGTGACGGATCATGCTGCCGATGTTCTCCCAGCCGGGGAACTCGCGCGCATGGAACACCACGCCGGCCAACTCGTCGTGGGTGTTCAGCCAGTCGTCCGCGGTCAGGGCCAGGGCGTCGAAGTCCGCTGTCCGCAGCGGGCTCTCCACTTCGACCACGACCACTTGGGACTCGGTCAGGAGTCGATGGGAAATACCGGGTCCTTCGGGCAGCGACGCCAGCCAGTGCAGGGCCTCGGCACGATCCTGTGTGCCGAAAACGCGCACCGGGCAGGGCATCAGGAAGCTGGTCATGCGGGTGGACTCGCGCATCCAGCGGGTATCGGTGACGAGCGCGCACCCCTCGAACAGCCGCATGGCACCCAGGCCGACCTTGAGATCCTCCCAGCCGGCCGCGGGGGTGAACGACTTGAACTCGGGTCCGATCTCGAAGAGCAGTCGGATCCGGCGGCCTTCCCTGCGTGCGTTGTCGATGAGCGGCTCGATCACGGTCACGTAGTCGTTCTTCGACACGGTTCCGATCGCCTTCACCGCGTCGACGCCGGCGGGTGCGTCCTCGGCTCTCTCCAGCATGTCGGTACTTCCCGTGCGAAAGGTGCGATGGCCAACCCGGACGGTGGCCGGTACGCGGCACCAGCGAGGGGTACTCGGTGGCCGCTCCACGCCCGAACCCGTACAGGAATTCTCCCTCTTTACCGCACATGTCTCACCCGGAGGACTCCCCCGGGGGAGCGGAAGCCTCGGACTGCTCGTTGCGGAGAGTCATGCCGAGCCAGGCGGCCCAGCCCACCAGCTGTAGCGCCCAGTAGCTGACGGCCCGGTACGGCAGCGTCGCGCCGATCGCCGACCCGGGCGTCAGGCCGTACCACACGGGCAGGGCGGGCAGGCCGGCCTCGACCACGCCCAGGCTGCCGGGATCTGCGGGAACGCGTAGGCGAGGTGCAGCCGTGCCAGAGCACGGCAATGCCCAGCGCCCACAGGCAGCCGGCTGGGCACGCGGCATCAATGATCCAGTTCATCAGCGCGAGCACCGCCGGTCGCAGCCACGGCCCCACGCCGGGCCGCAGGCTCCGGGCCTGCTCCACCACCCGCACCAGCGCCTGCTGGGCCTTCAGCACCTGAGTGGACCGCGGCCGATACGGACCCCGGACCACTGCACCACGGATCCGGCACGACCGCGCCGCGCGCACAGGATTTCCCGGGCCCTTCACACCTGCGGGCCGGTGGACGGGCCAGCCGCAGTGTGCGCGGTGCGTTGTTTCCCGGCGGCCGCCCGGGTCAGGGGCGCTGGTCGCGGAACGATGTGAGGAGACCGCCCGTGCGGCGGCCCTCCACGGTGACCGACACCCGCCCCGGGTCGAGCCCGTCGAGGCCGATGACCTTCGTCGTGTTCCGGACGCGGACGGTGACGGAGTTGATGCCCCGCACCCGGGACACGTCGAGGGGCGCCCGGCGCGGCCTGCGGTGCAGATTCAGGTGCAGCCGGGTGAGTCCGGGGAAGAGGGCGGCGAAGTCGGGCAACGTTGCCGTTTCCGCCACCCCCTTGAGCCGCAGGGACGTGATCGAGGGCAGCGCGACCTCCGGGAGGGCGACGCGGTCGGCGAAGCCGAGGCTCAGCGTGGTCAGCAGCGGAATGGCCTGGAGCGCGGAGAGGTCCAGGCCGACTGGTACGCAGTCGAGCACGAGTTCCCGGATGCCGCTGTCGGCGAGTGGTTTCAGGGACAGCGTGGACGTCGGATTGTGTACGTGCAGGCGTCGCAGTCCGGTCAGACCGCCGAGGGCGGGAAGCTCCGATGTGCGGTGGTCGGCCGTGCCCAGCGCGAGGGACACCACGGAGTCCCGGTCGAGGACGGCGGAGAGCTCGTGGATCAGCGACGGCTGGGGGAGCGACAGGTTCGGCGCCTCGGGGAGCTGGCGCAGACACGCCACCTGCTCCGCGTTCGTCACCGGGATCTCGATGTCGTCGCAGCGGCAGCTGGCCAGGATGGACTCGGTGAACTCGACCGTGTCGAACCGCGGCCACGCGTTGACGACCTCCTGCCGGATACCGCGCTGGGGCGCGTCCTTGTACGCCTGCATCCGCTGCAGGGCGGCCGGGCCCCCGATCAGCCCGATCGTGCGCACGCTCGCAACGGCCTGCTCCTCCGTCATGTCGGCCGGCCCCGACAGCACGTCGAGGACCACCGCGCCCGCCTGCGCCAGGTTCTCCGCCTCCTCGCGGGTGGCCGGAGGGATGAGGAAGGCGGCGCGGCTGATCACCTCCGCCCTGACCGCCGGGTCGAGCGTCGTGGCGTTCTCCAGGCTCGCCGCGGCCAGGAGGTGATAGCGGCGCCGCTGGGAGGGACGCTGGTCGCCGATTGCCACCAGTTTGCGGAGCAGTTCGGCGCGCTCGCGTTCGCGGGCGTGGCCGACGGCCATGCGGATGACGTCCTCCCACTGGTCGTCGCCGGCGTTCTTGGCGAGCAGATCCAGGTCCGAGGTCTCGACGGCCGCCTTCGCGCCAAGGTAGTCCTGAAAGGTCCTGTGGATGAAGTCGACCGTGTCCGGCGTGGGTTCCCGTAACAGCCCGCTGCGCAGCAGCAGATGACGGAACACCTGGTGCGCGCCGTCCAGCGGGACGACGTGCGGCATGGAGGGCAGCCGTTCCCGGATGATGCGAACGGCCAGCGCCTGGGTCGCCTCGGAGCGCCCGTTGCGGATGAGCCAGTACGCGAGCCGCTGGAGGAGCTGGACCTGTTGCTCCTCGGTCAGCTGCAAGCCCTCCGGCGCGATGACCTCCCGCTCCTTGTCGCGGCGGACCAGGAGCATCCGCAGCGCGGCCGCGTACAGGTCCATGCGCCCGTCGGGCAGCTGCGAGTGCCGGTCGCGGTGCAAAGCGCAGATCACCGAGCACATCAGGGGATTGGTGGCGAGCTGGTACAGGTCAGGCTTGCGGCGCAGGGTGACGTGCAGGGCGGCCCGGTACTGCTCCACCTCGGTGCGCTCCTCGGCGTCCTCGAGAGTCGACAGGGCCGCGTCGTGCCACCGGTTGACGAACTTGTCGATGTCGCGCTGGTTGAGGGGCAGCAGGTCGAACTCGACGAACCCGAGGTCCGCCGCCCAGCCGATCGGGACCGCGGAGGGGCGCGTGGTCACGAGGAAGAACGTGCGCGGGTAGATCTCGGTCAGTTCCGTGAGCCACCGCTTGGTCAGCAGCCTCTTCGACTCCGAGATCTCGTCGATGCCGTCGACGAGGACGATGCCGCGCCCGCTGTGCAGGACCCGGTCGGCCCAGCCCTCCGGTTGCGCGCCGTCCAGCATGCTGCCGGCCATGGCGAGGAACTTGTGAGCGGTGGGGAGCGTGGACTCCTGCGCCAGGCTGCGGAGCGGGAGGATGAACGGGACACGGCCGCGGAGGAAGGCGAGCTCGTCGTCGAAGTCGTTCTGCGCGGCGCTGACGGCGAGCCACTGGGCCAGTGTCGTCTTGCCTGAACCGGCGGGGCCCCGCAGCACTACACGGTGCTTCCCGGTCAGGGCCCCTTCGACCCGGAGCCGGTGGGTGGCCGAGACACCTCCGTCGCGGTTCTGCGCCGAGAGTTCCAGGCTCAAATAGGCCGTGTCGAGCGGCCATCGGGCCTGACCGGGAGCGCTGAGGTCGAGCCCGAAGATGGCGAGCTTTCCGTACTTGAGCCCGAGGTGCTCCAGGTAGCGCTGCTCGAAATCGGCATCCTGGCTGCGTGGCGGGGGAAGCCGCGCCGTCAGCACCTCCATGCGGCGCATGGTCTCGTCGATCATGCGGGTCTGCGTGATCAGCGTGGCCGGGATGAAGGCCGAGCGCTGCGTGAAGAACTGCAGGATGTGCAGGCAGCAGACGTCGAGCAGGGAACGGTAGAGGTTCGTTGCGTCGGCGCTCATGTTCCGCGTCGAGTCGTCCGCCGCGGCCGACAGCTTGCGCGCCAGCTCGACGTGCCCGAGGTGGACTGCCTGGACGTCCTCCATCTCCAGGTCGCCGAGCGAGAGCAGGGTCTTGGTCAGCGCGTCGACCACGGCTATCCGGTCACCGTCGTGCACCGCCGGCTCGTACGGGTTTGCGGCGAGGGTCCGGCTGATCAGCTTCTCGCTGATCTTGCGTACGTCTCGCTCGTCCAGGGTGCGCTTCTGGCCACGCCAGCTGACCAGTTTGGAGACACGGATCGGCTTGCTCACGAGGTCGGCGCCGCTCTCCTCCCGCACGAACAGCTTCGCCACGAGCGGCTTGATCAGTGTCGAGGCGACCCGCGCCGCCATCCCCAGAGCCGCAGGCTCCACCTTCGACCGCCTCTCGGTGAACCGTCGCGTCGACATCAGGTTAGAGGCGCGGAGGCCCTCTGTCGCCGCAGCACCGAAATCTCCGCGGCTGCGGGTCCTGGCCGGCCGCGCCGAACCGGTACGCATCGTGAGGGAGTCAGGAGTTCCCGGGTCGTTCTTGTCTCGCGTCACTGCACCGACATCCCCAGGCACAGCGGTGGCGGGGAAGTCACCGAGGCCTTCACTGAGTGATGTCGACGAGGGACAGTTCTCGGGGGCGACGCTCATCGCGCGGTGCCAAGGTGGGCAGGGCGGAGGCGCGGGTGCGAGGACGGTTGAGCGAGGACCTCACCAGCCCGTTGCCGAACGGCGCGGCCTCCTTCGGCAGCTCGGCGTGCGGGGTCACCCGCAGGGTCAGCTCGGCGCAGGCGGTCAGCAGCACCGTCACCCCGACGTACACGAACACGAGCACGAACGCGCTGCCGATCGACCAGTCCGCCCACGCATCCACCTCATCCGTTCCGATGTGCTGTGGAATCCGGCTGGGAAGGTGCGGATAGCGGACGATGCCCCAGAGGACCATGGCGGCGAGCAGTGCGGCGTTGGGAAGCAGCTACAGACGTACGGGAGCTGAGAAGACCATGGGATCAATTGTCCGATGGCGAGGCGCCGTTGGTGGCCGTACCGGCCGTATGGGTCACGACAACAGGGGCCGGGGAGTTCAGCGGCGGTTCGGCTGTGGCGCTGCTCCGTTCGCCGCCCGGTAGCGGTGGGCGAGGGTGACGGCCATGGCGCCTTCGCCTACGCCAGCGGCGCGTGCGCCGGAGGGGCAGCGCGAAGGCAGGTTCCGTCCGCCTTCCCTCGATGTCGTTACTTCGGCGCGTCCTCCGAGGCGTTGGCGGCCGGTTCGGGGCGGCCGAGCCAGGAGATGAAGAGCCTGTCGGGATCCCAAGTGGTGCGGAGGTCGTCGAGGCGTCGGAGGTTCTCGTCGGTCAGGAAGCGGTAGGGGCGGTTGATCAGGTTCTCGTCGGCCAGTTGGATACCGGTGGCGTACGGCTCCCAGGCACGCATGTGCTCGGTCACCCAGTCCGTGTACCTCCGGTCCTCGGCCGGATCGGACCAGGCCGCGTACAGCCCGTAGTACAGCTCGTCCTCCACCGAGAAGGCCATCGGCGGACGTTCGGGCTGTCCCTCGTACCCTCCCCAGTTGTACAGCACCATGTGCGAGGGCGCCGGGGGCCAGGTCCTCAGCATGGCCTGGAAGTTGGGCCACAGGTCGTCGAAGGACGCGTGGGTCCACATGTTGTCGGCCAGGTAGCGCTTGGTCTCGTCGTAGTGCGGATCGGTGCCGAGCCGGCTCAGGGTGCCGGTGTCCGTCACTTGGTTGAGCCGAGTGGTGAGCACCTGTGCGCGTGCCGGGCAGGACTCGAAGACCGACAGCTGCTCCCTGGCCTCCTCCTCGGTATCGGTGAAGGCGGTGGCATTCAGGGAGATGAGCGGCTGGTCGTGCGTCATCGGATCCCGGTTGCACATGAGGTTGATCTCCGCAGGGGTCCGACGGCCGATCTCGTGGACGAAGGCGTAGACGTCCCGCGCGGCCGAGGCGGGCCAGAAGTAGCCGCTGTTCATGGTGATGCGCTTGCGCGGGTAGAGCTTGACGTGGAACCGGGTGACGACGGCGAAGAAGCCGGGACCGGCGCCTCGGGCGGCCCAGAGCAGGTCGGCGTGATGGGTCTCGTCCGCGTGGATCCGCTCCCCGTCGGCGGTGACGGCATCGATGCCGGTGACCGACATACAGGCCGGTCCGTAGTCCCGCCCGGCCCAGGCGAATCCGCCTTGCAGCAGATAGCCGCCGATGGAGACGCCCGTGCAGTGCCCCGTGGGGAAGAACAGGTTCTTCTCCGCCAGCATTGAGCTGAGTTCGGACCCTTTGATTCCGGGTTGCGCCGTGCCGGTCATCGCCTCGGGGTCGACGGACACATGGCGCAGATTGGAGAGGTCGATCAGCAGCGTGCCGTCGCGCAGGTGCGAACCGGACCAGCTGTGTCCCCCGGAACGCACCGCGATGCGCAGGCCCTCCTCCCTGGCCAGCTTCACTGCTCCGACGACATCGTCCTCGTTGTTCGCCAGCACGATCACCTCGGGGTGTCGGTCGGGGACCCCCGCGTGCCAGCAAGCCTCCCTGCGCAGGCTCTCGTAGCGGTAGTCACGGCGCCGGAGCACCCTGCCCTCGATGTGGTTCGCCATGTCCGCTCCCTTCGCGGAATCGCATCGGTATCACCTGCCGCCCGAATCCCGGACCGTGAGACGTCGGACTGGTTCACTCTGGGCCGCTGCGCGGGAACTCGTCGAAGAGGTCAGGGAGGAACACGGCGAGGTGGTTCATTTCCTGCGCGCAGTGCACGACCATGGCGCGGGCCTGCGCGTCCCCGAGATTTCTCACCCCTTCGGCGACCTTTTCGAGTTCACCGGTCGGGGAGGCTCCGCCGCGGGCGGCGACGTGGCCTCCGCCCATCCAGAAGCGCGAACGCATCTCGGCGCCACCGTCCACCCGCCGCACGTAGTGGACCAGATGGCCCCAGTCGAGCGGGACGTCCGAGAACCCGACCCTCGCGCAGACCGCGGTCGCCTTCAGCGGATCGAGCCCGTCCTCGTCGAATCCCAGACGGCTGGGACGGACGAAACGAATGGCGAGACGGCCGGGTACGTTGCCGACGTACTCGTCCACGAACGACGTGCCGTCGACGTACCTCTCGCGATAGGGAGCGCTTTGTTCCCCCGCACCACCGGGCCGTTCCGCGTACAGGTGGGCTCGTGGATACCACAGCTTGTACCGCTGGGTCTCCGTGGCGTGCCACCAGAACCACCAGTCCACCATCTCGGGGGAGACCCCCGGCATGTAGGTGAGCGTGGCGACGTGCATGGAACCGTCGTCGAAGAGGCTGTATCCGTTCTCCAGCTCCTGGTATCCGGCCTCGTCCAGTGTGCCCACGTCGTCCAGGCGCAGACACAGCGGAGGCGCCTGCGGACCGAGACCGATCGCCTCCTTGATGTGCTCCGGCAGCGGAGCCATCACAGGGTTCCAGTACTTCGCGTACCACTTGCCGTCCAGTTCGCCGGGGCGCATTCCCAGATGGGTCTGACGGGCGGGATCGGGACGTGACTCGGTCATCGGTCCTCTTTCAGCCGGACGAGCTCATGACGTCGGAGGGCGTGAGGACACGCCCTTCTTCGTCCAACGCCTTGACCCGGTCGTACGGCCCTGGGGCGTCCCTCGGGGCCGCCGTCTCGAAGCCGGCCCGCCCGGCGTGCCAGGAGGAGCCCGGGTGGGGGACGAAGGCGAGGTCGCTCTTCGAGCCGGCCGTACACCGCGGTGCCGACCGCAATGGGGCCGACGAAGGTCGTGCCGCGGGCCGTGCCCGGACGCCTCGTCGTCAGCGTGACCCGCCGCGGATGCGGGCCGGGCTCGGAGACGAAGCTCCCTACACCGCGGCCCGACGGGATCGGCGAAGCGGTGACCGCGCTGCCGGACGGCAGAGCGGGCCAGGTCGCGCACGGCCGTGGCGAACCAGGTCGCGCCACGGCCGTGGTGGGCCCGGTCGCGAGCCGGCCGGGGCGAGGCACTGCCATGTCCCGTCTCCTCACGGTCCTGTCTCCGTCTCCGCCCACGTCGCTTGAGCTGTCGCCCCTGGCGAAGTTAGGCGCCACCGCGGGCTTGCGCCTGTTGGATGCCCCTGCAGTGGGCCATTTGGATGCTCTGGTGGCACCACACGGAAAGACGAGAGGGCCATTGCCCCTGGCCGGCCCCTGACCGAGGCCCGGGTTCTCCGTCCTCGCTGCCGTCGCGACCGCCAACGATGAAGGTCGGACGACCGGCACGGCTCTGCCGAGTGCTCGTCACGCCCGGAGACGGCTGGGCACCCATGACGGCGGCCTTCACCCTGATGGCCCCACTTCCCTCGCGGCGGTGGTTTCAGGAAGTTAGCTTGACTACGAGTCTGCTCTCGCATTCCGTGTCGAGCCGGAGAGACCCGAGGTCATGAGCGAGCAGGCTGATAAAGGGGAAGGTGCTGGCCGGGAGACCGTTTCGTCCTGGGCAAGCAGGTGGTCCATGCCCGTGCGGTAGGAGGTAGACATGTCGGGTGAGCAGCGTCCCTCCCGGCCGGAAGGTGCACAGAATGGCCAGGAACCAAGGCCCGGGGTATGGAGGTGGGCCCGTGAGCTCAACTCGGACCGTGCCATCTCGACTGTCGGGGGAACGCCGATCGCGATTCTGGGGGGATTCTCGCTCAGCAATGCGGTGGTAGCGGCGAACGAACCCCAGGGGGTGTGGCGTGAGATAGCCATTGCATGCTTCGGGGTCGCCGTCACGTTCTTGATCTGTGCCCTGCTGTTCATTCTCATGGCGACGCGCTACACCTCCAGCCCCAGGGAGCGGCTGGAGTGGGAGCCGGAAGCCAGATGGCAGTCGGAGAAAATGGAAGATATCCGGAGATTTCAGCGTCAAGACAAATGGCTGCTCGAACGCTACTTCAGGAATATTGCGTGGGCCACCACCATCGGAATCGCGGGGGCCTTGTTGGGCATGGCCGCGCTGCTGGTCTCCTCTCATATCTCCTGGGCGGTCATTTTCGTGGTATTCCTGCTGAGTTCATGCTCTGCTCTTGCGGTACTTGCCAATTTTCAGCGGCCGAGGTGGATCTTTCCGCGCCCGGAAAACGCGCCGGATGTTCCACTGCCTGTCCTCACCCCTGAAGAATGGGAATGGGCGCGTAAGTGACCGCGCCGCTCACGGTCTCCCGTGCCCTGCCGCGCACTCGCCAACGCCGCAGGTCGCCGACGGGCGCCGGGGGGGGAGGGAATGCCTGCGGACTGCCGCGCGCGTCGACCAGTGCGTGTCCCCCAGAGTCCTAGCCCGGACACCAGCCGCAAAGTAGCGCGTTGATCCGGCGCTCGCCGCTGTGGCCACCTTCTCGTCGTGTTCGCGCAGCATCCGCATGACGGTGGCGGATGAGGGGTGCCGGCCCTTCTTCGTGCCGGTGGTGATGACGAGCCGCTTGGCTCACGATCCCGGAGCGTTTCATGAGGGTGTTTCAGGCATCCAGCCGTTTGCAACAACTCATGAAACGTGATCTCCACAGGTGGACAGCCAGGTGATCGCCTCTTTCACGAGCGACCACCCGTGAAACACTGTCGGGCGTCGCCGATTCTCGTCGCTGCGCAGCGCGCTGGGGTCACGCGGAATGGCCCGTCGTGGAGGACACGGACCGGATCAGGCGGCCTCGCGTACCGCGTAATCGGCGAGGGATGGTTCCAGCAGCGCGAAGACCTCCTCGGCCGCCTCGGGTAGGGCGTCTGCGAGCTGGCCGTTCGTGCGGCCCGCAATGGTGAGGTCCAGGGCGTGGTGGAACAGAGTCCGGTGGGCCGCGGCGAGTAGGGCTGCGGCGGCCCGGGGGGCGAGCGAGCCGGCGCGTACCCCGGTCTCAGCGGCGAGGGCCTCGGCGAGGGCGTCCTCGCGCTGCTGGTGGAGTTCGCGCAGGCGGGCGGCGAGAGTGGGGCTGCCGGTGATCATCCGGGCGAACTCCGGTCCGGAGAAGCCCGCGAGGGCGTCCTGCCGGTCGACGGCCGCCAGATACTCGCGGCGCAGCCCGGCGAGCGCGGACTCGCCTTCCCTGCGGGAGCCCAGTGCGGCGGCCAGGCTGCCGCGGAAGGTCTCGTGGAAGTCGAGGGCCAGATCCTCCTTGCGCGGGAAGTAGTTGGTGACGGTCATCTTGGCCACCTGCGCCGCGGCGGCGATCTCGGCGATGGTCACCGCCTCGAAGCCGCGCTCCAGGAACAGCCGCGTCGCGGTGTCGGAGATGGTCTGGCGGGTCTGGTGCTTCTTCAGTTCGCGCAGTCCGGTTGCCATGTCGGCCAGCTTAACTTAGGTCCAATCAACTATTGTAGTTGACCTCTGAATAGGTCTGACCTAAGTTTATGTCTGTCCGAGTGAGACAGGAGAAGGGAACCGTGTGAACCTGCGCATCACCCCGGAACAGTCCGCCGCCGTCCGCGAGCGGCTCGCCCAACTTGCCGACGGCATCCCCGAAGCACCCGCCGACGCCGACCTCGCGCCCGCGTTCCCCGACCCCGGTATCCCGTCCGGTAGCTGGGCCGACGCCTCCGGCCGGACGCCCGGCGAGGCAGGTGCGCTCCTCTACGTCCACGGCGGCGGGTTCTCCGGCCGGCAGCCGGAAGCGGAGAGGGCCCTGGCCCGCCACCTCTCCCGTGCCACCAACCGCCCCGTCCTTGGCGTCGACTACCGGCTCGCCCCGCAGCACCCCTACCCGGCGGCCCTGCACGACGTCGCCGCCGCCCACCGGGCACTGGTCGACCAGGGGGTGCCCGCCGGGCGCATCGTCCACTTCGGTGAGTCGGCCGGCGCCACCCTGGTGCTCTCCGCCCTCCTCACCCTCAAGGCGGCTGGGGAGCCGCTGCCCGGCGCGGCCGTGCTGGTCTCTCCGCTCGCCGATCTGACCCTTTCCTCCCCCTCCCTGACGGACAACCGGGGGCGGGACACCGTCACCAGGGAGGGCCTGGAGCATGTCTGCGCCCAGTATCTGGCCGGGGCGCGGCCTGATGCCGCGCCCCAATCCCCCCTGCACGGCGACCTGTCCAAGCTGCCAGCCCTGCTGATCGCTGCGGGCGGCGCCGAGGCCCTCGCCGATGACGCCCGCCGCCTCGCCGCTGCCGCCCGGGCGGCAGGGACGGTTACAGAGCTTGACCTCTACGAGGACCTGCCGCACGTCTTCCACCTGGCTCTGCTGGCCGGCCCGACCGCCGCCACCGACACCTTCCTCTACCGCCTGGCGGAGTGGACCGAAAGGAACGCCGCATGAACCTGCGCGTCAGCCGAGAACAAACGCTCCGCCTGATGAGCGTCCACGCCCACCCCGACGACGAGTCCAGCAAGGGTGCGGCGACGCTGGCCAAATACGCCGCCGAGGGCGCCGAGGTCCTGGTGGTCACCTGCACAGGCGGTGAGCGCGGTACCGTGCTCAACCCCGCCATGGACCGCCCCGAGGTGCGGGCCGACCTGGCCCGGATCCGCCGCGAGGAGATGACCGCCGCCCGCGAAATCCTCGGCGTCCGCCAGCAGTTCCTGGGTTTCACCGACTCCGGCCTGCCCCCCGAGGGGGAACCGCTGCCCGAAGGCTGCTTCGCCGCGGTTCCGCTGGAGGAGTCGACGGCGGCGCTGGTCGCGCTGGTCCGCGAGTTCCGCCCCCATGTGCTGCTCACCTACGACCAGACCGGGGGCTATCCGCATCCCGACCACATCCGCACCCACCAGGTGGCCGTCGCCGCCTACCAGGCGGCGGGAGACGGTGACCGCTTCCCGGAGGCGGGGCCGGCCTGGCAGCCGTCCAAGCTCTACTACCACGGGGCGCTGTCCAGGGCCTGGTTCAAGGCCCTGCACGACGGCATGACCGCGCGTGGAATTCCCTCCGGCATGGAGGAGGTGCTCGCCGAGTTCGGTGACGAAGGCACCGACGCGACCGCGGAGTTCACCACCCGGGTGCCGTGCGCGGAGCATTTCCCCACCCGCGACCGGGCGTTGCTGGCCCACGCCACTCAGATCGACCCGAACGCCGACTTCATGCTCCACGACCGCGCGGTGGAGCGGGAGGTGTGGCCCACCGAGGACTACCACCTGGCCGACTCCCGGGTCCCGGTCTCCCTTCCGGAGGACGATCTGTTCGCAGGGGTGCGGCCCGAGCCGCCCAGGGTGCTGGTCTCCGGGGGCGGGGTGGCGGGCTCCGCAGTGGCGTACTGGCTCAAGCGGCACGGGTACGCCCCCACGGTCGTCGAGCGCTCCCCCACGCTGCGGCGCGGCGGCCAGGCAGTCGACTTCCGCGGCCCGGCCCTGACCTTTCTCGAGCGCATGGGCATCCTCGACCGGGTCCGCGAGCGGGACACCGGGATCGGCGACTGCACCGTCGTGGATGCCGCAGGCGAGCCGTATGCCGTGATACCGGCCGTCGTCTACTCGGGCGAGCTGGAGGTGCTCATCGACGAGCTGATCGCGATCCTGCACCACCGGGCCGCCGAGACGGGGGTCGAGTACCGCTTCGGCGACTCGATCACCGCACTGGTTCCGGACGACGACGGCGTCGACGTCACCTTCGAGCACGCCCCGCCGGAGCG
Source organism: Streptomyces sp. NPDC059649 (assembly GCF_042734445.1). Lineage (NCBI taxonomy): Bacteria > Bacillati > Actinomycetota > Actinomycetes > Kitasatosporales > Streptomycetaceae > Streptomyces > Streptomyces sp. NPDC059649. The sequence goes on along the minus strand of NZ_JBHWDV010000017.1, from coordinate 99,438 downwards.
CTTCGACGTGGTGATCGGCGCCGATGGGGCGCACTCGGCGGTCCGCGGCCTGGCGTTCGGCCCCGAAACCGAGTTCGCGCACTACCTCGGCTGCTACTACGCCTACTGGGAGACCGACAACCACCTCGGACTCGACCACGAGGGAATGGCCACCGGCGACGGCCGGAGCGCGGCACTGAGCGTGTTCACCGTCAAGGACAACGAGCGCACCCGAGCGGGCCTGCTGTTCAAGTCCGACCAGTTACTGCCCGTCGACCGCCACGACCGGCGCGCCCAGGCAGAGGTCCTCAAAGCCCGCGCCGCACACCTGGGCTGGCAGGCCCCGGTGCTGCTGGAGAAGCTGGACCATGCGGCAGACCTCTACTTCGACGCCATGGTCCAGATCCGGATGGACACCTGGTCCGCCGGTCGCGTCGCCCTGGTCGGCGACGCCGCGTTCTGCGCCGCCCCCACATCCGGACGCGGCACCTCCCAGGCCCTGATCGGCGCGTACATCCTGGCGGCCGAACTGGCCGCGGCTGACGGCGACTACACGGCCGCCTTCACGGCCTACGACAAGGCTCTGCGCCCCTATGTCGAGCACAACCAGGCCATCGGCGTCCACGGAAGCCAGTACGTCTTCACCCCGCCGACCCAGGAGATGTTCGACGCGTTGGCGGCCCAGGCCCGCGAAGGCGAGGCCGAACCTGGCCCGGAACCGCTGCTGCGGAACTGCTGACAACGAAACGGCCCAGCCACACAGGCAAGCCTGCCGGACGGCTACCGGTCGTCTAGTGAACTGGACGCTCTCGCTGAGGAATTGGCCAAGCATTGGCGATCGCGGAGTGGGTGTTGAACCGGCTGGCCGAGCAGTCGCGGGCCGATACCGGAGCGACAGCCTCGGCATCTGCCTGAACCTGCGCATACCAGACGTCGCCGAACTGATCGTGGAGGTCCTTGAGTTGCTCGTCGCTGAAGCCGTCGAGGTGGGGCTGCCACACCCGGGACAGCACCAGGTACCAGCGCAGGGCGAACGAGTGGCGCAGCATATGGGCGCGAGCCCACACGGGGCACTCGGACCGGCGGCGCTCGCGCTGTCCGGGTGTCAGTTCCTCTGCCGAGAGGTCGGCCCAAAGGTCAGCGATGCGCTCGTTGGCGTCCCGGAACGTGTTTTCCCACCCACCGACCTTCTTCGGCACGCCATCGTGCGAGAGCCACACCGCGAGCGGCTCCAGCCCCGTCGGAGCCCGACGGAACAGGCGTTCGCGCTCGTCGGGTCCCAGCACGTCCAAAGAGACCGGCACCGAAGCCCCGGACGCCGTCTCCACATGCAGCTCCCGCGTGCGCGCGGTGTCCGAGTTGCCTTGGCAACGTGTGATGAGCCGTTGTCGAGGACCAGGTGGATGGTCAAGCCGGCATCAATGGCCTGGTCCAGCTGGCGGAGGAAGCGGATGAAGGCCGCGGAGTTGTTGCGGGTGATGTCTTCGACGAGGACCTGGCCGGTGTACACGTCCAGGGCGGCGATGATCGAGGCCGTGCCGTGGCGACGGTATTCGAACTCACGGCGTTCGACATCGCAGGGCCGTGCGGGACGGGTGGGGGGCGGCGGGAGCGCGCCTGGATAGCGGTCTTCTCATCAATGCTGAGCACGATCGACCGCGCCGGCCGGTGCAGATGGAGCGCGCAGACCTCGGCGGCCTTCTTGTGGAAGTCCGGGTCGTCGGGACGGGTGAGCCACCCCCTCACCAGGTGAGGCTTGAGATCCGGGCTGGCCAGAATCCTGCCGACCTGGGGGGCGGATATTCCGTAATGTTCAAGGGAGTTGGCGACCGACTTGTGGGTCCACTGACTGTCGGTGGACGGCTTGGCGGAGGTGACCGTGGCGACGACCGCCAGGTGGACTTCGGGACCGTAGCGGCGCGGCCGGCCCGGGCGGCTGCGGTCCTCCAGCGCGGCGATGCCTTCGTGGTGAAACCGCTTGCGCCAGCGTCGGACGGTGGCAACGTGTACTCCCGGATCGCGGGCGATCGCCGCGGTGGGCAGCCCGCCAGCGGCGGCCAGCGCAGCCCGGGCGCGCAGGATGCGTCGCAGCGGAGCTGTGCGTGAGCGGGCCAACTGCCGGAGCATCTCCCGCTGTTCCGTGTCCCAGACCACCGTGAACGGGCTTCGCGCCGGCATGACCCCACCCCGGGACTCGACAGTGTCGATCATTGTCGCCTGGACGAGTACGGCGAGCGGCAACCTGCTCTACGGCACCACGACGGCTGGCAGGATGGCCGCCATGGCGAACACCAGACGCGCGAAGCCGATCTCCCAGGCCCGGGCCGTGCCGGCGACGGCCGTCCACACGATCAAGGTCACTCTCCACGGCTCCCGCCCCCCGATCTGGCGCCGGCTGGAGGTGCCGTCGAGCACGCCCCTGCAGCGGTTGCACCACCTCATCCAAGCGGCCTTCGGCTGGGAGGACTACCACATGTGGGCCTTCGAGGCCGGGCGGGAGCGGTACGGCCTCGCCGACCGAGAGCTGAGCATCCGCAGTGCCGCCTCGAAGCGTCTGGGTGACGTCGCCCCGATCATCGGTGGCCGGCTTGGCTACACCTACGATTTCGGTGACAACTGGGAACACGACATCCTCGTGGAGGCCGTCAGCGAGGCCCAGCCCGGTACCGCCTACCCCCGCTGCCTGACCGGGCGTCGCGCCTGTCCCCCCGAGGACTGCGGCGGGGTGTGGGGATACGGCTACCTCGTCGAGATCCTCGCCGACCCGAACCATGAAGAGCACGAGGAACGTCTGGAGTGGCTCGGCCTCGACTCCGCCGGCCAGTTCGACCCCGCCGCGTTCGACCTGGCCGAGGCCAACAAGGCCCTCACCGACTACCAATCCGTCCTGATCCAAGGCTGACGCACGATCGCCCCAGCCTCATCAGCTGGGGCGATCAAGACCCTCGCAGGATCAACGCGTCGCTGCACTAGTTGCTGTCGCCCGGCACACGAGGCTGGGAGCGCGGCGATCGTCCAAGCATTCCGGTCCCGCCGGGGGCTATGCGCAACACGGCTCAGTTGCCGACTCGGTCATTGTGGCTGCCCCTGCGGTGGCCAGGGCGCACGGGGCGTACAGCCAGCGACCTCCGCGCCCCGCATCCCGTCAAGGGCATGCATGCGGCCGGCCCCAGTCGCTGCCTTGAAGGTGGCCGGCCAGCCCTCAGAGTACGACGGTGATCTGAACGCGCAAGTCACCTTTGACAGTTGGAGGTGTAAAGCTTACTTTACACCCATGCGAAATGAGGTTCGCCGCCTGCGCGCCGCGCCAGGGCTCTCCCAGCAAGCACTGGGTGCGGCGCTGGGAGTGTCTCGGCAGACAGTGAATGCCATCGAGCAGGACCGCTACGACCCGTCGCTACCGCTGGCCATACGAATCGCCCGATACTTCGGACTCACCTAGAGCGCGCCGACCAGGCCCGCGTACGGGGCGGAGTAGCCGCGCTCGACGGTGAGGTAGAGGGCCAGGAAGGTAGCGTCTCATTAAGCCGTACGCAACGCATGCCGGACGATGCATTGATCTGCCGTGACTGGCCCCTTCGCCGTTACGGGGAGCTGCCCTGAACGCACCGGCCTTACTCCGCCGAACAAGGCTCCCAGTCGACTGCGCGCGCCCACTCCTCGGCTCGGGCCATGATCTGGCCGATCAGGCAGCTCTTGGCGTCGGCGTAGGCGTTCATGTCCTCCCAGTCATGTCGCGCGAGTTGCCGTTTGAGATCCGCGTACGCTTGCCGGTCCCCGGCGTCACGGCGAAGCCACTCGCGGAAGAGCAGGTGGCGACGCTCCCAGTCACTGCCGACGCCGCAGATGTGGACGTGGACGTCGAGAGCGGGGGCCCGCACCATACGGTGGCCGGGCTGTCGGACTCGCAGCTCGTAGCCGACGGCGAGCAGCGCGCCGAGGTAATCGTCCTCGGCCTCCACGTCGGGCACGCTCACATCGATGTCGATGATCGGTTTGGCAGCGAGTCCGGGAACGGACGTGGACCCAATGTGATCAACGCGGCGCGCCGTGGAACCGAGAGCCTCAAGTATGCGTATGCGCTCGCGGGCGAATCGGGATGGCCAATCGGGGTCGTACTCGGCGAGGCGGATGACACGCTTTTCACGGCCCCCGATGAGCTCAGGCTGCTGGTCCACACCGATCAGTATGACGTGTCCCCAGCACATCTTCGTATCGAAGGCACCCGTGGCAGTAGCTCTCCTCACCGGGAGGCGCCAGCTGTGCGTCACAGCCAGACTTAGAACTCCTAACGAAATGATCTTCGAGGTGGTTGGATTGCTCCGGACCTGGTGATCTGGGGGTGCGGGTGGCGCGGCCTAAGCCGTGGGAAGTTGATGACGAGCTGTGGGTGGTGATCGAGCCGCGGTTGCCGAAGGCGGAGCGTCGGGTTCGGCATCCCGGGCGTAGGCGGCATCCGGACAGACCGGTGTTCCAGGGCATCCTGTTGTCCTGCACACTGGGATCGCCTGGGAGCACCTGCCGCAGGAACTCGGCTTCAGCTCGGGCATGACCTGCTGGTGCCGCCTGGCCGAGTGGACCGAGGCCGGGGTCTGGCTCCGGCTGCACGAGCTCCCCTTGGCCAGGCTCCGCAGAGCGAATGCCCTGGACTTCTCCCAGGCGGCGGTCGAAGGGTCTCACGTCCGGGCGTTAAAGGGGGCTCCAAGACCGGACGAAGCCCCGTCGACCGGGGCAGGACGGGCAGCAAGCAGCATCTGATCACGGATGCCACGGGTATCCCGCTCGCCGCTGCCTTGAACGGCGGCAACCGCAACGACGTCACCCAGCTCATCCCACTGCTTCAGGGCGGTTCCGCCGGTGCGGGGCAAGCGAGGCAGGCCCCGGCGCCGCCCGGACGTGGTGCTGGGCGCCCGCGGCTACGACCACGACAAGTACCGCCGACTGGTCAGGGGCCCGAGGCGGCGGTGCCGCCGAAGAAGGGACGCCGCTGGCCAGGCGCCGCCCGAAGACCGCTTCCTGCTCGGCTACGGACAGGGCGGCGAACCTGGGCAGGTCGAGTTCCATGCGCCGCAGCACGGCAAGGGTCCCGCGCCGGCGACCGCCCAGGGGGAGAGCCACAGGTCGTGTTGTTGTTTGGCGGGCCGATGAGGCGATCGATGGGCTCATCTAGTAACGAGTGATCGCGGTGGGCCCCGAGGTGGTCCCGATCGCGATGTGCGGCCGCTGCCGGGGCTCGGCCCAGGTCAGGATCCGGCGCATGGCCTCCGCGGGCGTCGAGACACAACCAGCCGTTGCCGCTCGCCCGTTGACGTGCAGAAAGATGCCCGCGCCCCGGCCGCGTACCGGCTTCCTGTAGTTGAAGCCGATGACGAGCGCATGTGCGTACGGGGTGCCGTAGTCGGCGAGATGCTCGGACTCGGCGGCGCGGCAGTCGGCGGGCAGCGGCTCGGCCCAGCGGTTGTAGGAACGCGAGCGATTGTCCTGGCACCACCAGGATTGCCGGTTCACCCGGCGGTACGGCATCGAGGTCCCGCTCGGCGCGGCCTTGATCCCGAAGCCGTAGGGGAGGTCGTACAGACCGGTGGGAGTGGTGTCAGTGCCCTGTCTGCGCTTGCCGCCCTCGACCAGACCCTTGGACCCGAACCGGGCGGGCGCGGTGCCGGCCACGACCCACTTGCCGCCTCGCCGGTCCCACCAGGTCAGCGTCCCCGTTGTGGCGCCGCCGCGGGGCGCGACGGCGGTGATCAGCTGGTTGCCTCCGCCGGTGTCGGCCAGCCGGTCCGGCAGCGGCGAACCGCTAGCGTCCGAGGTCAGGGTGAACAGGACGGCAGAGAGCGCGATACCGGCAGGTGGGACGGCCACGGCAGCTCCCGAAGGGAGAGGGACGGTTGCTCAGAAGTTACTGGGCGGCAGCGGAAGAGGCAGCCCAGGCAGGCCGTCGATGCTGTGTGCGAAGTGGTCCGTCTTGGTGAAGTGCACGCTCAGCGAGGCGTTCTGCTCACGCGAGAGGCGCAGGCCGTACCCGCAGGTCGCGCTCTCCGTCGTACGACATGAAGGGCACCCTGTATCCGCAGGGGCCACGGATGAGTGCGGCCGTGACCACGAGGATCGCGACCAGCCCGCGCGGGCCGGTCGATGCCCGGGACGTGGGGGAGAGTGGCCCGGTCGGTGACGGCCAGTGGCGGCGATGCCGTGGCGCCTGGGGATCCGGTGGGCGGTGGAAGCTGCTTGCAGCCGAGCGTCGAGGTGAGGAACTCACCGGAGTCCTCGGTCGTACCCGCGGAGGGCAGGCCGCAGGCGGAAACCGAGGCCAGTGCGACGACGGGCCGATGATGTGACGACGGAGTCGTGGTGCGCCGGCGGGTCCGTGGCTCCGCCCGGTGCGCCCCTGACATGGGCCACCACACGCTGTTCATCTGTCCGACGGACGAGGTGGCCCTGGGACGGCTCTCGCCTCCAGCGAAGGACCTTTTCGCCGACGTGGCGGTCGCGGTCGCGCCGGTGGCCAGAGGCCTGGCGCGAGTCCGGGAGTCTGCGGCGGCCGCCAGGGAAATCATGATCGATCTACCGATGGACACTTCGGACGTGGCCACCTTGTCGGACCGCTGGCGGTCGGTGACGCGGCATCTTCTCGCCGGGGTGGGGTGCGACCTGGGCCAGATCGTCTTCCCGTACCTGAAGAGGTGCACGGACCTGGAGCGCAGAAAGATCCTGGAAACCGTCAGCACCTATCTGGAGAAGGGAATCCTGGGCGCCACGGGCCGCGTGCTGGAAGTGCCACCGCAACACCGTGCTGAACCGGCTGAACGCCTTCGAGGCGTACACCGGCCTCGAAGTACAACGGCCCTACGACGCGGCTGCCGTGATCATCGCCCTGGAGTGGCAGGGACCACGGCCCTGACGGACGGTGGACGAGCCAACCGGCCATGCGGCGTGAGAGCTGAACGAACAACGCCGTGCCTGTCGACGACAACAGCTACTCATAATTCGCCGATGCCGATGCCGATGCCGATGCCGATGCCGATGCCGATGCCAAGGCTCAGTACGTCGACGGCCGGCCCCGCCGTTTGCGGCCGTTGCCCGGGTCCAGACCGGTCACGGAGGTGGACCCGGCTGCCGGGGCCGCGGTATCGGGTAACCAGCGGCCAGGCACTGGGCTGTCGGGTACGGGTGGTGCCGCGGCCCCAGGAGTGGCAGGCAAGGTGGGACCCGCTCACCACCGGGCACTCATTTCGGCGGGAATGTCCTGCTCTGTCCAGATGATCTTGCCCGTTGTCGTGAAACGGGTGCCCCATCGCCGGGCGAGTTGGGCCACGATCAGTAGGCCCCGTCCTCCCTCGTCGGTGGTCCGGGCATGGCGCAGGCGCGGCGAAGTGCTGCTGGTGTCGGAGATCTCGCAGATCAGGCCGCGGTCCCGGATCAGGCGCAGACTCACCGGTCCGGTCGCATGGCGGATGGCGTTGGTGACCAGCTCACTGACGATGAGCTCCGTGGTGAACGTCAGGTCGTCCATGCCCCACTCCGCCAACTGCCGGCCGACGAGGCTGCGGGCGTTGGCCACGGCCGCCGGGTCACTGGGCAGATTCCATGACATGACCCGGTCCGGAGCCAGGACGCGGGTCCGGGCGAGGAGCAGGGCCGCGTCGTCGGACGGCGGACCCGTCAGCAGGGAGCCGACCACACCCAGGCCCATCTCCTCCAGCGTCCGCCTGGGCACCACGAGGGCGTCGCCCAGTCGGGAGAGCCCGATGTCGAGATCCCGGTCGAAGGTCTCGATGAGACCGTCGGTGTAGAGGGCGATGAGGCTGCCTTCGGCCAGCTCCAGTTCGGCGGACTCGAAGGGGAGGTACCCGAGGCCGAGTGGTGGCCCGGCGGGCAGGTCGAGCACGTGGGCGGTGCCGTCGGCGCCGACGATCACGGGTGGGAGGTGACCGGCCCGGGCCAGTGTGAACCGCCTGCTGACCGGGTCGTACACAGCGTACAGACAGGTGGCACCCATGAAGCCGGCACCCGCGGTCTCCTCCTCGGCCTCCGCCGGCCCCATGAGGCCGATGACCAAGTCGTCCAGATGAGCCAGCAGTTCATCCGGGGGGAGGTCCAGATTGGCGAGCGTGCGTACGGCGGTGCGCAGACGTCCCATGGTCGCTGCCGCGTTCATTCCGTGTCCGACGACGTCCCCGACGACCAGCGCAACCCGGGCGCCGGAAAGGGGAATCACGTCGAACCAGTCTCCGCCCACACCGCTGGGGGCATCCGCCGGGAGGTACCACGACGCCACCTCCAGAGCGGACTCTCCCCTGAGCTCCTGCGGCAGCAGATAACGCTGCATGGAGCGGGCCGCTGTGCGCTCGCGGGTGAAGCGGCGCGCGTTGTCGACGCAGACCGCCGCGCGGGAGACGAGTTCCTCGGCGAGACGCACGTCGTCGTCCTCGAAGGGACCCTGACGCCGGGAGCGGGCGAACGTCGCCACGCCAAGGGTGACGCCGCGTGCCCGCACCGGAACCACCATCAGCGAGCGGAAGTCGAACTCGCGGATGGAGGCGCCCAGTGACTGGTCTTCGGTCATCCAGGCGCTGGTGGAGAGGTCCAGGGTCCGTTCCACGAGAGTCCTGCTTTCCAGCAGGCAGCGGGTCACGGGCGACGAGGGAGCGCGCCGGACCGTTTCGCCCACGGCAAGAGACGCCTCCGGACAGCCCTCGCGCACCGACTGCTGCCCGGCTCGGCGGATGACGGGCGTCATGCCGACCGGTCCGGGAGCCGGCTCCTCGCCCCGCATGACCGAGTCCAGCAGGTCAACGGCGACGAACTCGGCGACGGACGGTACGGCCTCGTCTGCCAGTTCCTGCGCGGTCCGCGTTACTTCCAGTGTGCTGCCGATGCGGGCACCGGCGTCGTTCAGCAGAGCCAGGCGTTCCTGGGCCCGCCAGCGCTCGGTGACGTCGATGACCATGTACCAGATGCCCACGTACCGGCCTTGGCGGTCCTTCATGGCGAAGAAGGAGGCGGAGGAGGCGCGTGTGCGGTCGGGATCGGCGTAGCTGGGGCGGCGGAACTCGTAGTCCAGCACCGGGTACCCGGTCCGCAGAACCTGGCGCATCCGCTCCTCGAAGGCTTCCGCCTCGGCCCTCGGCAGTACGTCCCCCACCTGCCGCCCCAGTCGTTGTTCGAGGGGGATCAGGCGCTCCAAAGGCTCGTTCACCCAGACGTAGCGCAGATCCGTGTCCAGGACGGCCATGCCGACCGGTGCATGGGTGAGGAACGGCGTGAGCATCAGCTGGCTCATCCCGCCTCCCGGCATCCGCCAGAAGGCCCGTTTCGGTGGCTGGCCGACGAAACGGCCGAAGACCAGTGCGGCGACCGTGGCGACCAGTACACCCGGGACCATTTCGTAGATGTCTGATTCGAGTGGACCGAGCAGCGCATTGATCTTTTTCCAGAAGAGCACCGTGGTCGCGCCCGACACGATCCCGGCCATGGCTCCCGCCCAGGTCATCCGTGGCCAGTACAGCGAGAGGAGGATGACCGGCCCGAAGGCAGCCCCGAAGCCCGCCCAGGCGTAGGCGACGATGCCCAGCAGCCCGCCGCCGTTGAGCGCGATCATGAAGGCCACGAGGATCACCGCGACGACGGCGCCGCGGCCGACCCACACCAGCACCCTGTCCGGGGCACGCCGGTTGAGGAACGCGCGGTAGAAGTCCTCCGTGAGTGCGACGGACGACACGAGAAGCTGGCTGTCCGCGGTCGACATGATCGCGGCCAGTACGGCGATCAGCATCACCCCGGCGATCCAGGGATTGAGCAGGATGCGGCTGAGGACGATGTAGACCGCCTCGGGGTCGTGGAGCGGCGTGCCGAGCCGCCCGATTCCCGCGAGGCCGACGAGTGTGGCGCCGGCGAGTACGACGACGACCCACCCGGTTTCGATACGGCGGGCCGCGGGGATTGCCCGGATGCTGCGGATGCCCATGAAGCGGGCCAGGATGTGTGGCTGACCGAAGTAGCCGAGGCCCCAGGCGAGCAGCGAAGTGATCGCGACGGCGCCGAGCGACCCGCCTGCCGACCACTGCCCGTCGGCGTAGTTGACCTCTGTCGCCATGTCCAGCAGGCCCGGCGCCTTCTTGTGCAGGGCATCGGCCAGTTCCCGGAAGCCTCCGAGGGCCCCGATGCCGGTCAGGGGGACCACGAGCAGGGCGAGGAATATCAGCGTCGCCTGCACCACGTGCGTCAGGCTCACGGCGAGGAAGCCACCCAGGCTCGCGTAGATGACTATCACCAGGGCCATCAGGGTCACCCCGAGCCCGAAACGGACGTCGAAGACATGCTCGAACAGCAACCCGCCGGCCACCAGACCACTGGCAACGTAGACGGTGAAGAACACGAGGGTGACCACCGCCGAGACCATCCTGAGCATCCGGGTGCCGTCCTCGAACCGCTCCTCCAGGTAGGCCGACAGGCTCAAGGCGTTCTCGGCGCGCTCGGTGTAGGTCCGCAGCCTCGGCGCGACGAACCGCCAGTTGAGGTAGGTGCCGATCGCCAGGCCGACCGCGATCCAACTGGCGCCGATGCCGGCCGCGTACACCGCTCCGGGAAACGCGAGAAACAGCCAGCCGGACATGTCACTGGCCCCTGCGGACAGGGCGGCGACCAACGCGCTGAGCCTGCGGCTCCCCAGGGCGAAATCGGCGAAGGTGTGAGTGCGGGTATATGCCCAGACACCTACTCCGATCATGGTGACCGCGTACACGAGGAACGTGATCACGATCGGCGCACTCAAATCGAACATATTCTCCTCGCCTGCGAGGTTCATAAGCACCCGGGTACGACCAGAGGCGCGCCTGGCGGCCCGGCCCACCCTGGCGGGTAAATGTACCGATTTGGGTAGTCAGGCGGTGGCTGCCACCTCGACGCCGGTGCCGAACGGCCTATACGTGCCACAGCCGGGCGCAACGCTGCAGAAGGGTGCAGCTCTGCAGTTGTCGCCGTCGGACCGGGTTGGACACCACGGACCGGCCATGGGTCGGGGTGGAGCCTGGGCACCAGCCGCCATGCGTTGATCGTGGATGTCGTGGACGTCGTTGTCTGTCAGCGCATGGGCACACTGCACCCACAGCGGAGGGAACCATGGGGGATCGCGCGGCGGCTCAAGCAGCCGAACGGAGACGCGGGCGAGCGTGGGACGCAGCGCGGGTCGCTCGGCTGGTAGCCGGTGTGCGGGAAGGGCTCGCCCTGGTGCCATCAGCGGCAGCGAAAAGGTAAGGCTGTTGGATGTGGCGACTGGGTGGCCGATGAGGCCCCTGACTGATCTGAGCGCTTCCGTCTGGTCGGTGGCATTCAGTCGGGACGGCCGTACTCTCGTCGCCGGGAGCGGCGCGGACAAGAGGGTGCGGCTGTGGGACCCAGCCACGGGATGAATCCGCAAGACGCTCGTCGACCCCAGCGGAAGCGTCAATGCGGTGGCGATCAGTACGGGTGTCCTTGCCTGGTCGTCACCGCAACCTGCCCGCCGGTCAGCAGGCCGTCAGCATCGCCCATGCCCGCATCCGCGCCGTCGGCGAGCAAGCCGTGGTGCCGCCCTGAAGGGCTGGCGCCTCCTGCGAAAACTCCGCTGCGGCAGCACCCGCATCATCCGCCCTCATATGGGCCGTCCTCGCCTTTCATCTCACGCCAGCTTGAGTCTGGAAAGGCTCATCGACATCGGCGCCCCCGAGTGCCCTTGCCTGACCGGCACTTGCGGTTCAGGGCGGCAAGCATCTCGATGATGTTGTGCCTGCTGGCCACAGGCAGGTCGTGTGCGGAGTTTGCCCGAGAAGTATGGTCTGGCAGCGATCCCGCTGATCGGCAGCAGCGAGCGGTCCAAGATCACGAACGTGAGGTGACTTGCGGCCCGCAGGTGTCGGCGAGGCTGGGTGTGAACGCGGCTTCTTCCCTGGGCCTCAGGAGTTGTCGAAGGCCACGTCAACCGGATCACGAGGCTCAAGCGCCAGGTGTTCGCCGTGCCGGCTTCCAGCTCCTGCGGAAGCGAGTCCTACTCGCAGGATGATCTCTGCGTCGCACGATAGATTGCGGGCGACACGAGAGAAGAGCCCGCATGGACTCCCGCATCCCGCGGCTGCGACGCAAGCTGGCACGCATCCCCTACACGCCCAACCGAAGCCACTCCTTCGGCGAGGAGCGGCACGAATTTCGCCTCGGCCCCCGCCTGCCCCAAGCTCGGGCAGACGCCTTTGAAGCCGAGCACGACGTGGAACTCCCAAAGCCCTATCGGGACTTCCTCGCGAACATGGGCGGCAGCGGTGCGTCCCCGTACTACGGACTGATCCCGCTGGAGAGCTGCACCCTCTTCACGATGAACCCCGGTGGTACCCGCACCGGTCCAAGAGGATTCAGCCGGGCCTACCGCCCCACACGCGACGGTCACCTCTTCCTGCACGTCATCGAACGTGGCTGCAGCGATCTCGTCCTCATAGGCGTAACCGGCCCTCTCACCGGGCGCATGCTCATCGGCAACGCCGACGGCTTCTGGGGCCCGAACGTCTCCTCAGCCCCGGATTTCCTCGCATGGTACGAACGATGGCTCGACCACATGGCCGCCGGACTGGACAACCGAGCCCTGGAACTCACCTCACCCCGACTCCAGGCTCATCCACATTGGTACCGTCTCGCTTCGAAGATCTGACTACTAGTGATCACTCTGCTGGGTAGGCCCGGAGAGCGCTGCCGGGATTGCTCCCGGTCCGTTTCTCGGACCTCTCGTTGAACCCGCCGTGCGCCTTTCAGCGCCACCGGCTCTCCACGGTCTCTGCCCGGCAGACGGGGCCCACAGGCTGCCATGGGTTGGGACTCGTGCTCGCCCGGTATCGGTAGCGGCCCACCGGACCGAGGAGATCGGGAACAACTCGATCCCGTCCGCCGCGATCAGTAGGCACCACCCACTGAGGGGGGTGAACCGGTGGCGGACGTCGCCCAACTCCAGCGGGACGCGCCCCGCAACATGCGGAACAGGCGTCACTGCACGAAGGCGTCAAGTTTCGAGAAGACATGCTCGGCGACTGCGTGCCTGAAGTGGTTGGCCCAACCGCGCACAACCTGAGTGAATCTTCTCAGCACGGTGGCAAGGTCCTGCTGCGATGCCCTGCCGCCGCGGCGATTCCGGCGGTCCGCGAGCAGACACCAGGTTGCCCGCGGGCCGGCTAAGAACTCCTAACGCAACGGTGTAGCCGTGTCTTTGAGGTGGGTGCATCGGTTGTCTTTGTGTGAGTAGTCGGAATCCTCAACCGTGTCTGGTGAGCGATGAGTTGTGGTGACGGATCGAGCCTTTCCCCCATTTCCATGCCTGTCGACGAGATGCTCGCCGGGATGGCACGTGCCTGGAACACGGGTGACGGGGCCAGCCTGGGCTGCGCACTTCGCGGAGGACGCGGACTTCGTCGACGTGGTGGGTCGCGTCCAGCGCGGCCGGGACGTGATTGCCACGGAACATCAGAAAATCTTCGACACCGTCTACCAGGGCAGCCGTCTAGCGATCCGATGCCTCGACAGCCGCCAACTCGCGGACGGACTCCTGCTCATACACACCGTCTCGACCCTGCGGGTTCCCGAAGGGCCGCGAGCGGGGGAGTGGCATGCGATCCAGACGAAGATCGTGCGGGACGGAGAGATCCTGGCGTTCCACAACACCGGGCGGATGGACCTGGCGGACTTCGTGGGAGACGACGAGGATTTGGCTCGTCAGTCTCCGCAGGAGTGGCGGCGGCAGGACTCCTAGACGAGTAAGTCCGAAGTCTTCGGGTGCATGAAGCGAGGGTCTCGTTGGTTCGTTTGTGACGACAAACCTCAAGGCCCTCGCGACAGCACTGTCCGTGAAGATCGATGGGCCCCGGCGGCGTGCTGGTGCGCGCGGGCGCTCGAAGATCCGCTTCCACATGCCGCTCGCGCGGCGGACTGAGCACCAAGCTGCACCTTGCGGTCGAGCAGGGACAGAAGCCTCTGTCCCTGCTCGTGACCGCCGGGCAGAGGCACGACAGCCCGCAGTTCCAGCCCGTGCTGGAGGGCATCCGGGTGCCCCGTATTGGCCCGGGCCGAGCCCGCACCAAGCCGGACAAGGTCCGTGCCGATAAGGCCTACGGCTCTCGCGCGAACCGCGCCTACCTGCACAGACGAGGTATCGCGTGCACCATTCCGGAGAAGGCTGACCAGGTCCGCAACCGCAAGAAGCTCGGCTCCCGAGGCGGCCGACCGCCCCAGTTCAACAAGGCCGACTACACAGAGCGCCACGCGGTGGAATGCGGCATCAACCGGCCGAAGCGCCACCGAGCCGTCGCCACGCGATATGACAAGCTCGCCGTCCGCTACGAGGCAACCGTACTGGTCGCAGCCATCAACGAGTGGCTATGACCAGCAGCCGTCCCAGCACCCACAGGGCCTGTCCGGTTGATCCTTCCGGACTCCCATCGAGTCGGACCCGGGTCACGGACCACCCGAGTCGTCGGGCTCGACCACTCGGAAGCGTTCTGCAACGACAAGAGTGTCGTCATCAATGACCGGGGTGCGTCCCAGGTACTCGCTCACGCCATCGCTCCGGAAGAACTCTTCGTGCGCTGACCGCCACTCCGCCACGTCGGAGTAGCCGCGTCCCTCGGCTCGCGCGAAGTCGTCGTCGATCTCCTTCATGGGAACGACGCGCACGTCGACGAGTTCGATCGTGACGGCCGGACGACCTTCGGAATCAAGCACCCAGAATCGCTGTCCGGTCACCGGTACTGCCTCGCCGGCGTGTTCGTAGATCTCCAGGAGACCCGTGAGCGCGGTCTTCTGACCGCTCAGGATCGCCGCCACCCCACGGTCACGTTCCGGACCCGGGAAGGCGAGTTCAAGGGTCGGAAGGTCGTCATGTCCCATCGAGCGAGGTTATGAAGCCCGGCCGCGTTGATCAAGGGCCACCGCTCCGCTCGCCCCCGAATCCACAGCAAGCACTTTCACCACACGCCCTAGCGTCAGCACGCCCAGTGCGCTGACGCGGGAGAGCGCCTCGGCGAGCAGGAGGCGGCCGATGCCCTGGTGCTGGTAGTCAGGGTGAACGGCGACGGTGTCGATGGTCGCCAGCTGGTCCTTGACGGTGATGTCGATGATCCCAGTGACTGTCCCGCATTCGTCGCCGGCGACCAGCCCGAAGCCGGGAGCGAGGATCTCGGGCCTGGCCTTCAGGACATCGTCGAAGTAGGCGCTCCCCAAGAAGGAGAGCACCCGGCACCGCAGCCAGGAAGTCTCGTCCGCAGGGCGGTACTCACGTATGACGTGGTGCAAAACGGTGATCCTCAATGTGCGTGGCGTAGTCCTGATGGCGGTGGTCGCGACGTTGAGAGATCACAGCGGGGATTCTGCCCACTGTCCTGCTCGCCGGCAATCGGATGTGCTGATCACTTGGGCGGTCCCGGATGACGCTACGTCACCGGGACCAGACCCCGCTGATCGTCCTCACGGAATTTGTGCCAGATCCCAAAACTCAGCGCCATCCCTCTCCCGTGAACGAGGGTGCTCTCGCCGCTGAGCAGCAGGCGCTCTCGTCATTCACGAACAAAGCCAGGGGGCCGTCTACCTGATCGAGTGCCTGCTCATGCAGCTCAGGCCCAGGTGCGGGAGCACAACACCAGGCGGTAGCCGTCCGGGTCGGTGATCGTCACACCGTGCTCGTCCCAGTACGGGTTGTGCGCCGGAACGCGGGTACCGCCGGCCGCGACCAGGCGGTCGATCAGGGCCTCGTCCGCCGGCTTGCCGAGGTAGACGACGAACAGGTCGTCCACCGTCGGGGTCGGCTCCAGCGGCCGCTCCGGATCGTGCGTCAGCTCGAAATGCCAGGCGGCACCGGGCGGGCCGACCATCAGCAGGTCGTGCTCGCCCGGCATGCGCTCGGTCGTGCGCCACAGGACGGCCAGGCCGAGGCCGTCCACGTAGAAGCGTTCGGCGGCGGCGAGGTCCCGCGAGGGCCGGGCCACCCGGACCGGGACGGTGGAGTTGATCACGCCGAGACCTCCAGGGCAGCCCGCCAGACGGGGCTGTCGACGTAGTGGTTGTCGAACCGCTCCGCGGAGGCGGCGATCTCCTTCGCGTCGGCCTCGTCACGCATCACCCGGCCGAGCAGGCGCAGGTAGTCGAACCGGTCCATGCCCGGCGTGAACACGAACAGCACGTCCGCCTCACAGCCCGGCGCCGCGGCGAAGGCGTGCGGGGTGTGGGGCGGCACGGCCAGGAAGTCGCCTGCCTCCAGGACGGTGACTTCCTCACCCACCAGTACCTGGAGGGACCCGCTGATCACGAAGAACAGCTCCGTCGCCTTGGTGTGGAAGTGGGCGGGTGCCCCCACCGCGCCCTTGGCGAACGTGGACCGGTAGCTGGTGAAGCCGTCTGCGGTGCTGTCCGAGTCGGCGAGCAGCGTCATCACACTGCTGGGGTCGGCACAGGTCTCCGCCTCGGCGTGACGGGTCAGTACCGGCCGTCCGCCGGTCACTGTGATCTTCATGTCGTGTCCTTCCTGGTCCAGGGTGGGGAGTTGTGCAGGGAGTCGAGCGGGCCATGAGGTCTCCGGGTCAGGAGGCCCTTGTGCGGTGGGGCGGGCGTCAACCGAAGATCGCGGTGGGGTCGCCGGTGTACCAGGCGTTGTCGATGCGAAGCCGACGGATGACCCAGCGGTCGCCGTCGCGGACCAGGTCGACGTCGTAGGGGTTCTTCAGCAGCGCGTGGGTGGCGGGGTCGGCGATGAGCAGGTGCTGGGCCTCCATCAGGGCCGTGAGCCGGGCGTTGTCGCCATCGATGGTGATCCGCGTGTTGGTGATCTGGTGTGTGGTGTCCACCCGGCCGGTGAACATGTCCAGAATGGTGGTGACGATGGTGTCGCGCCCGGACATCAGCGGCGGCTTGGCTCCCCACTTGGAGGCGGCCGGGCGGAAGTCCAGCTCGGCGTCAGTGGCGAAGGCCGAGGCGAACAGCTCCTTGTCCTTCAGGTCCTGGCCCAGGCCGAAGCGGTAGAGCGTGTCGGTGATCTCCGCCCGGTCCCTGAGTTCTGCGACGGCCGCGGCGGTGTCGTGCGCGGGGGCGGTCAGGGCGCGGTCGCGGGTGACGTACATGATGTTCTCCTGTGCAGGTGAGGTGGCCTTTCCACGCCTCTGATCCTGCTGCGGTCCGGACGGGGCATCAATGCGCACCTGTGCAACGACCGTGAAGCCTCGATTAACGATGGGAGGGTGCCGGGATGCTGGAGCGGCACGAGCTGGAGGCGTTCCTGATGCTCGCCGAGGAGCTGCACTTCGGCCGCACCGCCGAGCGGCTGCACGTCTCCACTGCCCGGGTCAGCCAGACCATCGCCAAACTGGAGCGCCGCATCGGCGTCCCGTTGTTCAACCGCACCAGCCGCCGGGTGGAGCTGTCCCTGACGGGGCGGCAGCTGTATGAAGAGATACGCCCCGCCTGGGCCCGGATCACCGACGCGTTCGAGCGGGCCGTCGACGCCGGGAGGGGTCTGACCGGGCTGTTGCGGGTCGCCTTCACCGGGCCGGCGGCGGGCCAGCTGTTGGTCGGGGCCAAGCAGGCGTTCCGCACCCGGCACCCCGACTGCGAGGTCCAGATCAAAGAGGCGCACCTGCCGCAAGTCCTGCCGTGGCTGCGCAGCGGCGAGGTGGACATCGCGCTGACCTGCTATCCGATGCACGAAGAGGGCATCGTCATGGGGCCGGTCCTGGTGCGGGAGGCACGCATGCTCGCCGTGCCTGCAGGGCATCCGTTCGCCCGCCGGGAGACCGTCTCCGTGGAAGATCTGGCTCGCGTGACCGTGCTGCGGATTCCCGAGACGCTGCCGGAATCCCTGCGCGAGGACCGGGCGCCGCGCCGGACCCCCGCCGGGAGACCGATCGCGCTCGGTCCGTCGGCCATGACGTTCAACGAGACGCTGACGCTCGTGGGTGCCGGTGAGGGGGTCTTCGTCGTCGGCGCCCACACAAGGCGCTACTTCGCCCGCCCGGATGTCGTCTATGTCCCCTTCGAGGACGCCGCTCCGGTGGACTGGGGCTTGGTATGGCCTGCCGACGGTGCGACGGCGCGCGTTCTTGCCTTCAGCGAGGCAGCGCTCAACCTGGTGCAGGCACCTGCACCGAACCCCTGACCGTCACCGACGGGCCGGACGCCATCGAACAGGGCCCGCCAGTCGGCGTCGGCTGTGCCGGTCGGCGGCCGGTCCTGAACCGGCCGCGACGGCTTTCAGGGCGCCGCACTCGTGCCGGTCCCTACGCGGGTGTGCTGCGTCAGACGGGCAGGAACACGGCGAGTTGCTCCCACTGCCGTACGGACGGGGAGTCGGGTGTGGTGGTCACAAGTTGGAGGCTGACGTGGTCGGCACCGGCGTCGGAATGCTCTTGGACGCGGTGGGCGATGTCCGCGGCACTGCCGTGGGCCACCAGTGCGTCGACCAGCCGGTCGTCGAGCGCGTCCGGGTTTGCGTGTCCATGTCCTCGTAGCAGGTCGCGGCGGTTCGGCAGGGCGGCCGCGGCTGTGGTGCGGGCCAGGTCGGCGGTGTCCGCGTGGTCGTGGCTGAGCAGGCAGAGCTGTGTGATGGCCAACAGGCCGTCGTCTCCGAGGACGGTCCTGGCTGCTCGGGTGTACTCAACGGGCATGCATGCATGGAGAAGGTGGGTTCATGCCGCCGTCTCGCCACTGGGATGCTTCCTACGGGTTTCCTTCAGGGGCGTAAGACATTGCTCAAGAGGCTCTGTCCGCGGTTTCCATCCGTCGCGGCTTCGGCCTTCCTTCCGCCTAGGACTTGTCCGGCCGATCATGTGACGATTCCCCAATCGTGCCGTTGATGTGGGCATGGGGCGGGGTGATCTGACGGATGCCGAGTGGGGACGGCTGCAGCCGTTCCTGTCGGTCAGCAACAGGCGTTGTGGCAGGTGGCGCGATCACAGGCAGGTGATCGACGGGATTCTGCACCGGATGCGGACCGGCGTTCGGTGGCGTGATCCACCTGAATGGTTCGGCCCATGGAAGGCCGTCTATGAACGCCATCGCCTGTGGTCGGCCGACGGAACCTGGGAACGCCTGCTCCAGCAGGTTCAAGCCGAGGCGGACGCGGCCGGGGAGGCCGCCTGGGACATCTCGGTCGACTCCACCATCGTGCGGGCACATCAGCACGCGGCCGGCGCCCGCACCGAACCACCGCCGGCGCCCACCTCAAAGGGGGGCCGCAGCGGCAGAACACCAGGACGAAACGCCGTGGCAGAGCCTGCTCACCCCCTGGTGGAGGTGGTGCAGGAGACGGCGTCGAGGACGACACTCCGGCGGCCGACCGCACGGCCATCGGCAAGCGCGTCTTGGACGACACGATGCACAAGGTGGCCGATAAACCAGCCCGCCCTGGCAGCGTCACCAAAGGATGGCTCGGCCGCGGCACTATGCACAGTCTTGCCGGCCGGGCAGACCAGGCGGCGGAAGCCGATGAGTCCGTGGGCCGACACCCCGAGTACACCGACTTGTGCCAGGACCGTCACGAGACACGAGAGCGGTGATCATGGCCACCGTCCGCCGCGTGCCTGAAGCGAGAGCGAGCACTTAACCACCTGAGATGTCTCCTGCGGGCCGTTACCCGGGGATGTACTGATCGGCCCAGGCGCTGATGATGTGGGCGGCTCGCTGTGCTTGTCCCCGGGCGGTCAGGAGGTGGTCTGCTCCTTCGAGCGAGACGAAGCTTCGCGGATGTCGTGCCTCGCGGAAGATCTCGCCGGCGTTGTCGATGTCCACGGTGTTGTCGGTCGGCGAATGCAGGACGAGTAGCGGCAGGTCCAACTCGCCGATCCGGTCCCGCAGGTGAGCACGGCGGACGTCTTCGACGAAGGCGCGCTTGAGGACCAGGGTCCTCCCGCCGACGAACCACTCGTGCGACCCTTCATCGAGCACGCGATCCACGACCGCGTCGTACTGTCGCTCGACGTGGCTGGGATCGACCGGCGCCCCGATTGTGGCGACCGCGCGGACGCCGGTCGCCTCGGCCGCCGCGGCGAGGACGGCGGCGCCTCCCCATGAGTGCCCCACCAGCAGGTCCGCCGGGGTCCCTCGCTCCGCCATCATGGCTGCGGCACGGATCGTGTCCTGGACCTTGACGGTGAAGGAACCGTCCCCCCAGTCGCCGTCGGAGTCCCCGATCCCGAGGTTGTCGAAGCGCAGCATGCCGATCCCCTCGCGTGCCAGCTGCTTGCTGACACGCGACGCGGCTGGCGAGCCCTTGCCGAGCGTGAATCCGTGCACGAAGATCCCCCAGCCGCGGATCTCGCCGTCCGGCAGGTCGATCACTCCGGCCAGTTCAGGGCCGACGACGCTCGGGAATCGCACTTTTTCGCTCATGTTGTGATCACCTAGGCAGGGGCTGTTCGTGGAGCAGGGAAGACAAGGGTGCCACCGGCCGGCGGCACGCGCGCGCTCAGGGCAGGGGAGCAGCGGGCGCGGTGCCTGCCGTGATCGGCGCGTCAGGCGGTCGGCTTCTGGTCGGAGGACTGCCCGGCGGTGAGCAGTGCGGTGATCTCGTCGGCGAGGTGCGGGCCGAGCTCGCCCCAGCCGTCCTTGTAGCCGTAGACGCCGGCCAGGGTGCGCGCCTCGTAGTCGCCGTTCATGATCTCGATGTCCGTGGCCGTGATGAGCGCCGGGTGGGCGACGCCGACGGCCGCCGAGACCTTCAGCAGCTCCTTGCGGAGGGTGCGCAGGTAGACGGCGGCCCGGGTGGCCTTCGAGGAGGGGTCGAGGCCGCGGGCCAGCCACGGGCTCTGGGTGGCGATGCCGGTGGGGCACTTGTCGGTGTGGCACTTCTGGGCCTGGATGCAGCCGATCGACAGCATCGCCTCACGGGCCACGTTGATCATGTCGGCACCCAGAGCGAAGGCGACCGCGGCGTTCTCGGGCAGGCCGAGCTTGCCGGAGGCGATGAAGGTCAGGTCGTCGGTCAGCCCTCGCTCGGCGAAGACGCCGTAGACCCGGGAGAAGCCCATCCGGAAGGGCAGCGACACCGAGTCGGAGAAGGTGAGCGGCGCCGCCCCGGTGCCGCCCTCGCCGCCGTCGATGGTCACGAAGTCGACACCACGGTCACCACGCGCCATCAGCGTGGCCAGCTCCTGCCAGAACTCCATCTCTCCGACCGCGCTCTTGATCCCGACCGGCAGGCCGGTCTCGGCGGCGATCAGCTCGACGAAGTCGAGCATCGAGTCGACGTCGCCGAACGCGGTGTGCCGCGACGGGGAAGCGCAGTCCTCGCCGAGCGGGATGCCGCGGATCTCGGCGATTTCCGGGGTCACCTTCGCGCCCGGCAGCATTCCCCCCAGCCCGGGCTTGGCACCTTGGGAGAGCTTGATCTCTATCGCCTTGACCGGAGCGCCGGCGACCACATCCTTGAGCTTGCCGATGCTGAAGCTGCCGTTCTCGTTGCGGCAGCCGAAGTAGGACGTACCGATCTGAAGGACGAGATCGCCGCCGTTGCGGTGGTACGGCGAGAGACCGCCCTCACCCGTGTTGTGCAGGGTGCCCGCCAGCGCCGCCCCCTTGTTGAGCGCCGTGATCGCCGCGCCGGAGAGCGATCCGAAGCTCATCGCCGAGATGTTCACCACGCTCGCCGGTCGGAACGCCTTGGCGCGCCCGCGCGGCCCGCCCAGCACCTTGGCCGACGGCAGTGGGGCCTGCGGGTCGTGCACGTCGGGCAGCGTGCCGGCAAACGTGCGCTGCTTCAGGTAGGCGTGCCCCTGCGTGTGCTCGACGTCGTTGTCGGTTCCGAACCCGAAGTAATTGTTCTCCCCCTTCGCCGACGCGTAGATCCAGGTGCGCTGGTCACGACTGAACGGGCGCTCCTCGTCGTTGGAGGTCACTATGTACTGCCGCAGCTCCGGCCCGATCGTCTCCAACAAGTACCGGGCGTGCCCGAGCACGGGGAAGTTCCGGAGCAATGCGTGCTTCTTCTGGACAAGGTCACGAACAGCCACCAGCGCCAATGCTGTTGCGGTGGCCGTGGCGATGCTCCGGACGCGCATGAACTTTCCTCTCTCGATGCTCGACTCCATGCCATGCGGTGGAGTCGTCGTGCCGGGCGTTGGGCGGCGGGCACGATCCAGCGGGCGTCAGCGTCCGTCGGAGAACGCCCGATGATATTAGGGGCTCGCCCGGATAGGTACGGGGGTCAGGGTCGCGGGTGGGGTGGTCTTCCCAGTGGTGGGTCCGGATTCCCGGTGACCGAGCCGTTGCCCGTCACATTCCGTGGCGGGGAAACGCAGCGGGCCACCCCACGCCGGGAGGTTTCTGATGGGCGACAGTCTGGAGTGGATCGGAGCGCACGCCTACGGTGGGACGTCCGCGTACGGGACGTCGGGCGGGATCTCGTTGACCGCAGTGCACCGGATGCCCGTCGCGGATGTGCTGCTTCAGCTCGGCGCTACCCACGTCAGATGTCCGCGGCCGTCCCCTACCGGGACTTCGACCAAAGCGACGGGGCGCCCTGCATGTACGGGACCTTCGGTGACTGGTCCTACGTCCTGAAAGGACCGTGGCCGGTGCACCTGGGCAGAGTGACTGGCACGACGGGGGTAACCGGGTCGACCTCGGGCCGAGGAACAGCTGATCTGCCTGAACGCGAACACTGCCGTCAACCCAGCTATCTCGCGGGGCCCCCGTTCACCTCCGCTCGAGCGAACATCCGTGAGTCGACCCTGGGAGGGCTCGACACCGCGGCACGCAAGGGAAAGCACGGCGGCCGGCCCCCGGTCATCACCGACGACATGCTCCACACCGTGCTCCGGCGCCGCGCGGGCGGCGCGTCCGACGAGCAGATCCAGCCCGACCTGATCATTCCCACCGGCAAGCGCAAGGGCCAGCCCCCCTCGGTGGCGAGCATCTATCGGGCGCTGACCGAGCACGCCAAGCGCGAGGCGCACCCCGAAGCCGTCGAACAGGCCCACGCCGACTTCACTTCCCTCCAGGTCGGCGAAGTCCCCGGACCCCGCCCCGCTACCCCTGACCGGGCGTCACGCTGATTTCAGAGTGCTACTCGTCACTTCGCCGTAGCTTCGGGAGGACAGGGCTGGTTCGGGGAGCATCCGTGGTGCACCGGGTGGACGCCCTGATCGGCCAGCCGGCGCTTGCCGCATCCGAACGAAGTGGCCTGCGGCCGCGGGCCGAAGGCTGGGAGGCGGATGTGGCTTGCGGACGGGTCCTCACCCGCCGGGCCGCACTTTAGACTGCGACCGCTCCGAAATCTGACGATCTTTTGGAGGGTGTGCAGGATGAACCGAGCTCTCATGACCGCATTGGCGACAGCAGCGTTGGTCGTGTCCGGGGGCAGCACTACCGCCTCCGCTTCCGATGCCACGCCGCGAACCACGCACGGTCCTTGCCAGTACACCCAGACCCCGGACGAGCCGGCGGCGCGGCCGGTTCCCCTGCCGCCCGATCCGCGGCACACCCCCAGTCACGGCACGGTCGGTATGGCTGTCCGGACCAGCCAGGGCTCGCTCCCGCTGCGTCTGGACCGGGCGAAGGCGCCGTGCACGGTCCAGAGCTTCGTGCACCTGGCGCGGCACCGGTTCTACGACCGTACGGTGTGCCATCGGCTGACGGCGTATCCGACGCTGAAGGTCCTGCAGTGTGGCGACCCGACCAGCACTGGCGAGGGTGGGCCGGGGTACAAGTACAAAGACGAGCTGCCGGTGGACCTGCCGCCGGCACCGAGCGATCCGACCGGCGTCCGTCGCCTTTACGGGCGCGGCTTGCTGGCGATGGCCAACGCCGGGCCGAACACGAACGGTTCGCAATTCTTCGTCGTCTACGGCGACTCCGCGCTCCGACCGAACTACACGGTGTTTGGCACCGTCGGTGGCGCCGGCCTGAAGACGCTCGACAAGATCGCTGCTGGCGGAATCGAGCCAACTTCGCAGGACCCGGCGCCTGTCGACGGCATGCCCGTGCTGCGGACCGAGCTGCTCAGCGTCCGGCCGTCCTGCCGGCCCTGATGAACTGTGGTGCGGTCACCGTGGGTCCAGCTATGGCGCTGGATCGCCGACCTGCATATTCATGAATCCGGTAGATTCTGCTCGACCGTTTCCGGGTCCTGGCGGTTCAACGTGTGGAGTGCGTCGTGATGCCTGGATCTGTCGTGGATTCGAGGGTGGAGACCGGGGGAGCACGGTCGTAGCGACGGCCGGTGGTGCGCTGTGATTGTCGATGACGAAAGCCACGCGGCCGACTCAACCCCTCCCAGATTTCTCCCGCAGACCGCGAGGTTGCACTGCTGACCAGGTGAGGGCGCGCGCGCTCCGCAGGGGCGGGGAGCGGCTGCCCGGATCACGGACCGGTTCACAGCGAGGTCCGGGACGGTACGCCGTACGTCCGGAGCCGGCCGTCCCGCCACGCGACAGCACGCAGGCGCGGGCCCGCCCAGGCCAGCGCGGCGACCGCCGCGCCCGTGCCGTCCAGTTCGCGCATCCGGCGCAGGCGTGCCTGCGGTCGCCCGGCTGTGGTGTGCCACAGGGCTACGGTGCCGTCGCCGCGGCTGGCCAGATGGCCGCCAGGCCGGCGCGGTCACCGTCTCGTGGCAGCGGAGCGAGCGCGGTGCGGTGCCCTCCGGGCCCTTGCCGGAGAAGTCCCAGACGGCCACATCGGGTGTGCCGTCGGCGGCCAGCCAGAAGCCGGTGTCGTCGAAGGCGAGCCGGGAGGCCGGCCCGAGTCCGAGGGCGCGGGCGTTCCTTCGTCGTCCTGGGCGACGGCGAGCAAGAACTTGCGGCTGACAGGGTCGGCTTCTACTTGTTGAGGAATTCCAGCAGGTCCCGGTTGAACCTCTCCTCGTCGCCCGGCACCATCGCGATGCCGTGGGAGCTGCCCTCGTACACCTTCAGCTCGGCGTTCGGGATGATCTGGGCGGACTTGCGGCCGGTGGCGTCGATGGGCACGACCTGGTCGTCGTCGCCGTGCACCACCAGGGTGGGGATGTCGAATTTCTTCAGGTCTTCGGTGAAGTCGGTGTAACCGAAGGCGTCCACGCATCGCACGCCGCCTTCGATGGTCTGCGACATCGCCATGTACCAGAAGGCGTCCTTGTTGCCCTGGGTGACGTTGTTGCCGGGGCGGTTGGCGGAGAAGAAGCCCTCCGAGGTGTCCTTCCAGAACTGGGAGTGCTCGGTGAGGACGCCGTTCTTGAGGGCGTCGAACACCTCGTCCGGAACGCCCTCGGGATTTTTGTCAGACTTGATCATCACCGGTGGGATGGCGGACAGCAGCACCGCCGAGCGCAGCCGCCCGGTACCGTGTCGGCCGATGTAGCGCGCGAGTTCGCCGCCATCCATGGAGTGCGCGACCAGGGTGACGTCTCGCAGGTCGAGGTGGATGAGCAGGTCGTTGAGGTCGTCGGCGAAGGTATCGAAGTCGTAGCCGTCCCAGACGGGCGTGGAGTGTCCGTGGCCGCGGCGGTCGTGCGCGATTCCGCGGTATCCGGCGTCGACGACGGCCTTGAGTTGGTGCTGCCAGGCGTCGCCGTTGAGCGGCCAGCCGTGGAGGAACACCACGGGACGTCCCTGGCCCCAGTCCTTGTAGAAGATCTCGACACCGTCGCGGGTGGTGCAGATGGGCATGTGGCCTCCGTCGGCGCAGCGCCGGCCGGCTATCTGGGCAGGCCGGGTGGAAGAGAGGGATGCTCTGGCATCCGCTTGCCGGCCGAACGCATGCCCGCACTAGGCGCAAGCGCCGGCTGCCAGATGGCCTACGTGACGGTGTGGCGCCGGCCCCCCCGGTCGAGCCGACACTCGCCGAAGCACGACGATCGCCGCCTGGGGATGAGCCTCCGCGGCGTACGGGATCGCGGAGCAGAAAGTGGACGGTTTCCGGGCCAGCCCTTCGCGCGTGCCGGACTCGTGGTGATCCTGACATTGCCGCCGCGGCCGCCGAGCTGAGCGAGGCCCTCGTGCTCGACGGTGAGCTCGTGGTACCGCACGAGGGGTGGCTGCATTCGGTGAGCTGCAGCGCCGTCCAGGCCACGAAGGAATGTCCTGCCTGATCGTTTTCATCGTTTGTGGCCACCGCGGTCCAACTCGGTCCAGCGCACGATGCTGGCGTTGCGTTCGGCCATGGCCCTGATGAGGCGGCCGTGTTGGTGAGCCAGTAGGTGTGCAGCCAGCCGGGGAAGACGTTGATGGTGGCGGTGCCGTCCTGGAGCAGGCGCCGCCGGTAGTCGGGGTCGGTCCACGCCTTGGCGAGGACCTTGACGCGGTTGCGGAAGGAGCCGAGCGGGTTCCGCACGAGTTGCGGGGCGTGCCCCACGGCCGGGAGCGAGCCGGGCGCGATACCCAGGGTGTATCGGAGGTCTGCACGTCGGGATCGGTCACGGCGTCCTTCCAGCGACGAGACGGAAAGGGCGCGGACGTCCAGCGTTCGACGCACACGACGGATCGCCGACCTCACCGTTCGCAGCGACTCCCCCGACCTTGGCGCTGACCGGCTTGGTCGGGTCGGCGGCGAGGATGAGGCCAGCAGGGTCCTGCGTCTAGCCTGTGTGGGGTCATCACACTCGCCGAGAAGGTGCTGATTCTGCGACGTGGCAGCCGCTGGCGCTGTCAGCGAGGGAACTCCGCCACGGCCTTGCCGAGGTCGCGTTCGAGATCACCAGGCGTCTGGAGGCCCCGGTTCGCGAGGTAGTCCAGGCGCTCGCGGGTTCCGGGCAGTGCGACCAGGCTGAGGAACGTGGCCGAGTCGGAGCGGACATTCGCTGGGTGTGGCGGCGTGAGATCGTTGATCGCGCGTTTGGCGGCTCTGACCCCCGCGGGTGGGAATCCGGCGATGCGCTTGGCCGGGCACTCGACGAAGCCGTCCAGTTCCAGGTCGGGCAGGGCGCGGTTGATCCAGCCGTAGCGCTCTGCGAGGTCGGCGTCGAAGTCGTCGGTGCCGGTGATGGCCTCGATGGCACGCGTTCTGCCCAGCCGCCGGGTCAGGTGCTGGATTCCGCCGGCGCCGGGCTGGGCGCCGGTGCCGGACTCGAACTGCCCGAAGACCGCGTTCTCGCGCGCGGCGAAGATCATGTCGCAGGCCAGGGCGAGTTCGTTGCCACCGCCGCGGGACCTGCCGCGCACCTTGGCGATGGTGATCAGCGGGACGTGCGCCAGTTTGTACAGGAACATGCCGAGCGAGGCGTCACCGGGGCCGCCGGCCTTGGCGGCTTCTGCGGTGTACTGCGGGATCGCCGTGAGGTTCACGTGCGCCGAGAAGAATTCGGGTGAGGCGCTGTCGATGACGACGACCCGCACGTCGCCGGGGTCTGTGTACAGCGTGTCGACGAGCGAGACCAGGTCACGGACGAGGTCGACGCCGATGAGGTTGAGGGAGCCGGCGTTGAGGGTGGCGAACAGGACACCGGCCTCCTCTCGGGTCCGAATCGACGAGTAGGCGAAGCTCATGATCTCTTCTTTGGGTGAAGGGAGCGGAGGGGAGCTGGGAAAGGGCCGAGGTTCGACTGGAACCACTCCAGGGCCGTGCGCCGGTGGTGCCGTGGTGCTCGGCGATGAGCGTCAGCAGTAGGTGGGGCGGACCTGCCCGATCTACTGTTCGGTCGAAGTGGCCGTCTGGGGTCAGCTGCAGCCGCTTGGGCTCAAGGGCATGTTCCTAGGCGGCGAGCGCCAGGTCGGCCTTGGCATGACTGCGCTCGTGTCGACTCTGGTCGAGGCTATCGCAACCTCCTCGGGCCGGATCTACTGTTTGGACGGGCGACAGACATGCCATCAGTCGCTGACTGGCTCTGGTCCCGGAACGGCGTGCCAGGGAAGAGTGCAGATCTGACGCCGTGCTTGAAGGAGATGTGATGCAGGTAGCCGTGGTCACCTTCGACGGGTTCAACGAACTCGACAGCTTCATCGCTTCCGCGCTGATCAATCGATGCTCCAAGGACGGTCTGGAAGCCTTCATCACGACGCCGACACCGGTGGTCATGTCGATGAACGGTGTAGAGGTGACCGGGCAGCGCCCGATGGAGTTCGTGACCGAAGCCGAGGTCGTGCTGATCGGTAGTGGCGTGAAGACACGAGACGTGGTCGCCGACGACCGGCTGATCTCCCTGCTGCCGCTCGACCCTTCGCGACAGCTCGTCGGTGCGCAGTGCTCCGGCGCGCTGGTGCTTGCCCGGCTGGGGTTGCTGGGCGGCATTCCGGCTTGCACCGACATCAAGAGCCGGCCTTTCATCGAAGCCTGCGGCGTGACCGTGCTGGACGCGCCCTTCCATGCGGAGGGGAACATCGCCACGGCAGGAGGCTGCATGGCGTCCCAGTACCTCGCCACCTGGGTTATCACCCGGATGCTCGGGGAGGAAGCCGCGCGCGAGGTCATCGGCTACGTTGCTCCGGTCGGCGAAAACCGGGAGACCGCCGAGCGCGCCATGCGCGCCATCCGCACGGGAGCGGTCGCACTGCTCTGACATCCCGTGATCAGTCTCGGCACAATGAAGGTCCACCATCTTGCAGCTGTCCGGTCACGGCCTGCTGTGAGGTGGCGGTCGGTGCTGGTCACCGGCGGTTGTCGGAATTCAGGCTCTCGTTCGGGGCTTCGATGATCACGGGCCCACGGATTCCCCTGGCGCCGCACCCAGGAGACCAAATGAACGAACTGCCCACCGAGGCGATCGAAGCCCACGGCGGGAAGGCACGCTGGCGCCGCCTCACCCGGGCGCGAGCCACGCTTGTCAGCGGCGGTGATCTGTTCGCCGTGAAAGGTTTGCCGCAGGATCCCGCGCCGCGCGAGATGACCGTTCTCCTCCACGACGCGTCGGTCAGGCCCTTCGGAGCTCCGGACCAGAAGAACCCACTTCATGCCCGGACGTGTGAGCATCGACAAGCTCGACGGGTGGGTGGTGGCCGAACGCGAGGACCCACGGTCGTCCTTCACCGGCCACACTCTGGAGACCCCTTGGGACCCGCTGGACCGCGCCTACTTCAACGGTTACCTACTTCAACGGTTATGCCCTGTGGACCTACTTCACCACCCCGTTCCTGCTGGCCATGCCCGGCTTCACGGTCACCGAGATCGAGCCGTGGCGGGAAGGAGACGAATTCTGGCGAGGACTGCGTGCCACGAGATTGCCAGCCACAGCACCCACCAGGACTTCTACTTCGGCCCCGACCGGCTGTTGCGCCGACACGACTATCACGTCGATGTGGCAGGCGGATTCGCCGCCGTGCAGTACGTCTACGACATCGTGGAGGCGGACGCATCGTGCTGCCCACCAAGCGCCGGGCGTACCGCCGTGCCGCCGATGGCCATCCCACCCTCGATCAGGTCATGGTCTCGCTCGTCCTCAGCGACATCCACTTCAGCTGACAGTACGGAGAACAACTGGCCGATGCGCTCGATGGTGGTGAGGAGCTGGTCGGCTGCCTTGTGGTGATCGACGGCTCGGCCCGATCATGCCTGGAACTCGGTGAGATCGATGGCGTGAACGCGCAGTGGATAGCCGTACACCGGGTGTACCGTCTCCCGCTCGGGCACCATGCCGAGCTTGCGGATGACGTTCTCGGAGGCGTTGTCCCCCACCCGGTTAATGCTGACGACGCGGTCCAGGCCTCGGTCCTGGAGCGCGAACTCCAGCGTGGTGTGGGCGGCTTCGGACGCGTATCCCTGGCCCCAGAACTGTGAGCCAAGCCGCCAGCTGATCGCCACGGCTGGCATCACCTCCGGCAGGAACTCAGGCACGGACAGTCCCGTGAAGCCGATCAGTTCGCCCGAGGCCAGCAGCTCGACGGCGAAGAGTCCGAAGCCTTCTTCATCCCACTCCTCCTCCCACCGCTCGATGTCCCCGGCCGTGTGGTCCAGGTCGCGCACCGAGCCGTCGTCGATCCAGCGCATGACCCGTGGGTCCGCGTTGATGTCCGCCATCGGCGCGAGGTCGTCGTCGTGCCAGCTACGGAGGAGGAGACGGGGTGTGCGGATCTCGGTCATGCGCCCATCCTGCCGAAGGTAAGCGCCTCTTCGGTAATCCGGCGCTCACCAGCGCGGCCGCTCCGGAAGCCGACACCCTTTTGGCGACCGGGTCGGCCAAGGCACGTCAGTGGTGGTGGCCGTGCCGGTCGAGGGTCTCGACGGGGGTCGCGCCGGGGCGGGTCCGTTGCGGTACGGGGAGGCGGCTCGGGCCCAGGCGGTGCTCCCGCCTCGGTGTCGGGGCCTGGGTCTGGCGGATGACCGGGTTCTCGCCGGGGAACGCTTGTCATCGCTCGGACGAGGTGGCAGGACACGCCGCTCGGTCGGTGAGTGGCCGGTCAGGGTGACGGTTGGTTCGTGGGTGGGCAGGTGGGGGTCGGGAACGCCGGATCGACCGGCTGCGCGGCGTCGGTACGGCCGTCCACCACCGGGTAGTCCGCCGGGAACGACGCTCCGGTCTCGATCTGCTGCCGGTAGTGCCCCAGCCACTTGCCCGCGTCGAAGGAAGTCGCGGTGATGACCCGGCCGCGATACCCGTACACCGCGACGAACCGCTCCTCGGCGAGTGCCCCCTGCGCCAGGACCAGTTGGTCGCCCAGCGTCGGCACACCCACGAACATCGGCACCCACAGGTGCGGGCGGCGCTCGGGGCCCGGGCTGATCATGTCATGGGCGGCGATCCGGGCCTGTTCGACCGCGTTGCCCCAGTGCTCCAGCGACAGGAACTGGTATCCGAACAGCGGGTGCGGGCTGCGGGCGACGTCGCCCACTGCATAGATGTCGTCGGTGACGATGCCGTTGACGTCGAACACCCGGCATCCCGCGTCGCAGGCGATTCCCCTGGGGCCGGCGGCCACTCCGGAGCCGGCGAGCCATTCGGTGTTCCGGATGGCGCCGAGACAGACCACCGCCACGTTGACGTCGATCGCCGATCCGTCGGACAGGTGGGCGCGCCGCGGCCGTCCGGCCTGGTCGCCCTCCAGCGCGGTGATACTGGCTCCGCAGCGCAGGTCCACTCCGCTATCCCGCTGGAGCCGGGCCGCCACCGTCGCGAGCACCCCGCCGAGGGCGCCGACCAGCGGTGCCGGGCCGCGTTCGGCGATCGTCACCTCCAGGCCGCGCTCCCGGCAGTCGGAGGCGATCTCGGAGCTTGTGAAGCCGGCGCCGATCACCAGCGTCCGACGGGGCCGGTGGCGAGTTTCCGGACCAGCCGAGCGGAGTCGTGGCGTGTACGCAGTACGAAAACCCCGTCCAGCGCCGCCTGGTCCGGGTGGAACCAGGGCCGGGCCTTGGTACCGATGGTGATCAGCAGGCGGTCGTAGGGCACGGTGTCGCCGTCGGTCAGGATCACCTGCTTGGCGGTTCGGTCCAGGCCCGCGGCGGCCAGGCCCAGACGCCATTCGGCGTCGATGTCACGCCTGCGCGGCAGCGCGGTGGCCTCGGCATCCTCCAGCCCCAGCAGCACCTGCTTGGACAGCGGGGGCCGGTCGTACGGCTCGTCGCCGATCAGGGTGAGCGAGCCGGTGAAGCCCCGGTCGCGGAGGACCTCCGCCGCGCGCAGTCCGGCCAGCGAGGCGCCGACGACGATGCGCCCCTCCCGCCGGAGGGCTTCGGCATCGGTGTCAGCCGACACGGCCCTCCACCCCCTTCGTCGGCTCGTCGGAGAAGTCGACGAGAATGGCCTGGACCGGGCAGGCAGCCGCGGCTTGTTCCACCTGGTCACGCAGTGCCTCGTCGAAGCGTGAGGTGTAGAGCAGCGCCTCATCGCCGTGCAGCGGGAAGACGTCCGGGGCGAGGAAGGCGCACTGCGCGAATCCCTCACACCGGTTGAGAAGAAGGGGCGCGCAGTCGCACCGCTTCCAGGAGGAATGCGAAGCCTGCGCACCCCGGGCAGTCTGGAGGTGGGGCGCATGGCATGTCCTCAAGTCGCACGGTTGGCAGTGGCGACGTCACCGCTGACGCCCGGCGCGTCGGGAAGAGGCCCCATGAACGAACATCCGCTGATCGAAGACCACGGACTCATCGGTGACCTGCACACGGCCGCGCTGGTGTCCACCGGGGGAACGATCGACTGGTTCTGCAGCCCGCGACGACTCGCCGAGCATCTTCGCCGCACTGCTCGACGGTGACAGCGGCGGTCACTGGGCGATCACCCCCCCACGCGCCGACGTATGCGACCAAGCAGCTCTACTACCCGGACACCTGTGTGCTGCTCACCAGATTCATGACCGAGCAAGGCGTCGGCTCGGTCGTGGATTTCATGCCTCCCGCCTCGCCACGCAGTCCGACGAACCAGCACCGGCTGGTCCGCATGCTGCGCTGCACGCGTGGCGAGATCTCGTTCGACATCGAGATCGCCCCGCGGTTCGACTACGCGCGGCAACCGCATGAGGTCACGTCGTCCATGGGCGGCTGGCATTTCGCCGGCCAGGGCACGGACTTGACCATCCATGTGGTGGACACACTCGACAACGAGCGCCTGGACGACCGGAGAATCCGCGCAGGTAACGCGCTCATGTCCATTAGGCCGGCGAGCCGGTATGACCTGCGGCCCCGTGCTGGAGACGTTCGCCGACGGTCCGCCCCGCATCGTTCCGCCGGAGGAATGCGAGCGCCTTCTGGAGGACACCATAGCGTTCTGGCACAACTGGCTGGCGCATTCGCGCTACACCGGACGGCTGAGGGAGACGATCAACCGCTCTGCCATGACGCTCAAGCTGATGACGTACGCCCCGTCCGGGGCCACGGTCTCGGCTCCGGCGGCTGCGCGGGCCAGGGCGGTGAGGTGTTCGTGTAGCGGGTCGGCCAGTTCGGTCAGCTCCGGGATGATCTCCTGCGGGGTGCGGGGCAAGTGTTCGCCCAGCAGGGTGGCATGGCGAGCGGGCGTCCTTTGGTCAGCCGCCCGTGCTGCGGGTGATCCGTCGACGGCCGGTGCGGACGCGAACGGCACGCGCGCGCCGGACCCGGACCGGGCCGCAGTGCGACGGCGTCGCAGGGCCAGGGCGGAGGCCGCCGGGCTCGGCCGGTCCCGAGGCGGGCTGAGCAGCAAGGTCCATGCCGCGGTCGACGCCACGGGACTGCCGCTGTCGTTCGTCCTCACCCCCGGACAAGCCGGGGACAGCCCTCAGTTCCAGACCGTGCTGGGCAAGATCCGCATACCGGGGCCGGTTGGTCGCCCCCGCACCCGGCCGGAGCCCATCGCTGCAGACAGGGCCTACTCCTCCAAGGGCAACCGGGCCTACTTACGCCGGCGCTGCATCACGGCGGTGATCCTGGAGAAGATCGACCAGCAGCCGAGCCGGAAGAAGAAGGGCTCGGTCGGCGGACGGCCCGTCACCTACGACAAGGAACGCTACAAACAGCGCAATACCGTCGAACTCTGCTTCCAGAAGATCAAGACCTGGCGCGGCCTGGCCACACGCTACGACAAGGCACCCGACAGTTACGCGGCCGGACTCCACCTCCGTGGGTCGATCAAGTCAACTGCGCCTGTGCCGGCGGCGGACCGGTGTGCGGCTTGCGTGGCGTCCCCAAATGCAGGCCCCAGGTAGGAGGGAGCTTCGAGAGGCTGCTCCGACGCGAGGGGTCTCGCGTATCGACCGGTGTGACGGGGGACACTGAGCTGTTCCAGCACGGCTGCTGAGGCGTCGGCGATCCGCTCGCCTGCCGCCGGCAGCAGTCACCCCGGGTGGCGCGAGCACGGTCCGGCATCCGGGAATCAGGCGTCCGCCGACGCCCCTTGATCAGAACAGTCAGCCCTGTCGGGCCTCAACCCGGCGGGAGCCCGGCTCCTGTGACCGAGAGTCAGCAGATGCTTTCAGGAGGACAGAGCCTTGACGAGTTCCTTGGCGAGGGGCCCCGAGGACGCCGGGTTCTGGCCCGTGATGAGGTTGCGGTCCGCGACCGTATAGGGCTCCCAGGCAGGGCCACGCGAATAGTCGGTAGGCAGCTCCTTCAGCTCGTCCTCCAACAGCCACTTTGCCTTGTCGGTAAAACCGACACCGGCCTCCTCCTCGTTGCAGAAACCCGTCACCCGGTAGTTCGCAAAGGGCGTGTTGCCGTTCGCGTCACGGGTCGCAAGGAAAGCGGCCGGGGCATGACACACGACGCCAAGGGGTTTGCCGGAGGCAAGTGCCTCCCGCAGGAGCGCCCCAGAATCCGGGTCGACCGAAAGGTCTTCCATCGGGCCGTGGCCTCCCGGGTAGTAGACCGCGTCGTAGTCATCGAGACGCACGTCCTTGAGGGAGATGGGGTGCCGCAGCTCCTCGGCCTTCTCGATGACGGCTTCCTCCCGGAGGGAGTTTTCCTCGCCACCTGCCATACCGGGCCGCAGGCTCATCGTGTCCACAACGGGAATGACGCCCCGCGGAGTTGCCACGGTGACCTCGTGTCCGGCATCGGTGAACACGGTGTAAGGCGCCACGAACTCCTCGGCCCAGTAGCCGGTGGGGTGCCGATGCCCGTCCTTCAAGGTCCAATAGCTTGCGCCGGTCATCACGCACAACATCTTGGCCATGGGATGCTCCTCTAGAAGATGCCACCCGGGGAGGGTGCAGTATGGCCAGTTTGAGACTTCCATATCAAGCGTGAGCAGAAAACTCGGAAACTGCAACTTGCGGCCGATTGGTTTACGCGTATCGTATGTGAGCGTCAAAACGATAATGGAATTCTGGCGCCGAAAAATAGGATGCGCGCGGCCCCGACAGCAGAATATTTCGGAGGATTGCCATGATCAAAGCCTATGGGCAACGGTCCGGACCGCTACTTCCTTGTGGTACACGCCGTCGACGTGGAAGAACTGGAGGTGTCCGGGAAAACGACCCCTGCCTACCTGGAGTTTCTCCTGTTCAGCCACGGACTTGCGAGAGCGACGTTGTACGGCACCTTTGAGCGGGCCTAGCCTTTCATTTCACTTCTTCCGCACATAGTCCTCGGCGGCGTCGACGATCAGGTTCTTGACCGCCTGCGGGTGGGAAACGAGGGAGACGTGCGAGGAGTTGATCTCCACTGTCTTGCGGGCGTTCGCGCGCTTCGCCTCGAACAGCTCTAGGGCCGGGTTGATCGCCTGGTCCTGTCTGCCGACGAGTACGTACACGGGCTTGTTCCGCCAGGCGGCGCCGGTGAGCTTGTCCGCGAACGCCGATAGGGCGATCGGTCGCTGGGTGGCTCCCATGAGGTTGGTCTGGCTGGTGGGCAGGTCGGCGGCGAAGACCTGGTGCAGTTTGTCCGGCTGTACGTAGACGTCCGTGCCGGTGGTGCTGTCACCGTTGCTGAAGGGCACCCGCTTTAGGGCCTTGGTGAGCGGCGCGGCCGGGAACTTCGCGGAGAGGCTGGAGAAGGACTCTCCCGTGTCCGGCATGATCGCGTTGATGTAGACGAGGGCCTTGACGTTGTCGTTTCCGGTGGCGGCCTGGGAGATCACCTCTCCGCCGTAGGAGTGGCCGACCAGGACGATCGGTCCCTTGACAGACTTCAGGAAACTTGCGAGGTAGGCCGAGTCCTGGGGAATGCCGCGGAGCGGGTTGGCCGGCGCGTCCACGGTGTAGCCGTTCTGCTGGAGCCGCTGTACGACCCCGTTCCAGCTGGACGCGTCGGCGAAGGCGCCGTGCACGAGCACGATGGTGGGCTTCTCCCGGCCGGGATCGCCGCCCGGACCACCGGCCGGCGCCGTTTCGGCTGTCAGTGCGGAGGTGAATCCCGATACGGCCAGAAGAGCCGCAGTCCAACGGGCCGTGTGCACGATACGGAGGGACTCGCGGGATATTCGCATGCCGGTCCTTCGGTGCGGGGACGTCGGACGACGCCCGGGATTCCATATTCGATGGCACCTGACGGCTCGTCCTGGCGCAGGGGCCATTCGAGTGAACTCAGAATCACGACATCACTGCCGCGGACTGTGGTGGGCAAAGGTTCGTCACCGAATTCCCGGGAGGTCGCCGGCCTCGACGCCACTTTATCCCGGTGCCTTCGGTTTCCCCGCCCGGCCGACGGCAACGAACTCGATTTTGATTTTTTTCCGAGTCGCGGAATACGGCCGCCGAGTACACGAACGGTTTCTTTTCATCCCTGATCGGAGTGTGCTCGACTCCCAACTCGTCCAGCCACGTCATCCAGGCTTCCAGGTCGGCATGCGTACCACCTGGAACGATACGTGGTATTCCAGGCTCGTGACGGCGAAGGACAGGTGGTGAAAGCCAGTGATTGTTGGCCCAGTTCCCTCAGTCATGGCTTACGTCTGGCCGCTTTCGTGGTCAGGCTGCTCCTATAGACCCGGAGCCTCTGGGAAGTCTTCTTCACGACCCAGCAGTCCTGGGCAGCAACAAGCGGACGAACCGGACGATCACGCCCTCGGCAGCCGATCCCGAGGAGGACTGACCACCAAAATCCACCTCGCCTGTGACGGCAAGGGACGCCCGCTCGCCATCCTCCTGACACTGGGCCAGCGCCATCACCCACGACGACACCTTCCACCTCGTCGACCGGGCCCAGTGGATGCTGATCCGCGACGTTACCTGGCGCGAGATCGACAACGCCGCCGACCTCCCCCTCATCGGAGGATTCCGCGTCCTCGCCGACTGGCTCTGCATCGCGGCAGCCGTGCGACCGTGCCCGACCGGCAAGTTGAAGACCGGATGCGGCAAACGCCACCTGTTCTGGGAGACCCCACGCGCCTCCGACGGAATCGTGAGCGGCTACACCGGCGACCAAGGCGATCGGCTCGGCGTCACCGTCGGCCGCACCATCATCGGCGCCGCCACCGGCAGCATCGTGCCCATCTTCCTGCCCAACCGCAAAGACCACCGGACCGGAAGCTTTACGTGGGTCCCCGGCGTCGTCCCCGTTGCGGTCATTCGGATCACGGGCGCCCAGGCTACGGCCCCTTCCCCAGAGAGCCGTAGGGCCCGTGCCGCGCGCATGAGGCAGGCCGGCGGCGGGGGGCGCCCCGCTGCCCCTCATGAGTGACCGCCCGCCCGAAAGGGAGGGAGCGTGCGCGCCAGGAAGTCCAGGATTCGGCAGTGCCATTGCGGCGGCATTGCATGCAAGGGGCAGACCCGGTTACGGGGGATACCGAGCCTGCCCCGGCACAAAGGCGCCTGCTGCCTCCCCCCGGGCGGATGGGCGCCACAACCCCGCCCGGGGGCACTCCTGTCAGCGCGCCGCACGTCAGGGGTGTCATGGATGGACAGACATGATGGCGAGACCGCCACTCTTGTGAAGGCGCGGCACTTATCGCCCTTACCGCTCGATCGTGGAAGGCGCACACACCCATCAGGGATCCGCGGCACGTCGCCGTGTGCGACGTGCCCATGGCGGGCTGGTCCTTATACCCCGACGGCAGTCTCGGGCCGCAGGCCCGTCGGGCGGGCCTGCGGCAGGGTCACTTCGCCAGGAAGCCGAGGAGCGCGGTGTTGACCTCTTCCGCGTGGGTCCACAGCAGGCCGTGCGGGGCGCCCTCGATCTCCACGTAGTCGGCGGACGGGAGCGCCTTGTGGAACGGCCGCGCGGTTCCCTCGACGGGCAGGATCCGGTCGCCTGTACCGTGCAGGATCAGGGCCGGCACGTCGATGGCCGGGATGTCGGCCCGGAAATCGGTGTACCAGGTCGACGGCGCGGCCGCGGCGGCGAAGAAGCCGCCACCTGCCGCCACGTTCCAGCTGTTGCGGACCGCTTCCTCGCTGATCTTGGTACCGAGGTTCTCGTCCAGGTTGTAGAAGTCCTTGTAGAAGTCCGTGTAATACGCGTAGCGGTCCGCCTTGACAGCCGCGACGATGCCGTCGAAGAACTCCTTCGGGGCGACCCCGTCGGGGTTGTCGTCCGTCTTGAGCAGGCAGGGTTCCAGCGAGGCCAGGAAAGCGACCTTGGAGACCCGGGCGGAGCCGTAGGCGGACACGTAGCGGGCGACCTCACCGGTGCCCATCGAGAAGCCGACCAGGACGGCGTCCCGCAGGTCGAGGGTCTCCATCACCGTGTTCAGGTCCGCTGCGAAAGTGTCGTAGTCGTAGCCGGTCGTCGGCTGGCTCGACTGCCCGAAGCCGCGGCGGTCATAGGTGATCACGCGGTAGCCCGCGTCCAGCAGTACGGCGCTCTGCCGCTCCCAGGAGTGGCCGTCGAGCGGGAAGCCGTGGATGAGGACGACCGGCTGGCCGGTGCCGTGGTCCTCGTAGTAGAGGTCGATGCTGGTGGAGTTCTCCTGGCCCACGGTGATGTACGGCAAGATCTCGTTCCTTCTTCCGGAGTGACTGGCGCACGCAGGACCACGCTCCGTCTCGATGGGGGACGGTGCTGTACGGACGGCATCGGGGCATCGGCTGCCGACGTCCGGGCATTCGTGGCCTGCGCGGTGCGGTATGTCAGCACGCTAGGGCGAGCGTTCCACCGCGTGTTGTCATCGAGCGCACCTCTTATTGCCTGGGAGTGCCAGGACGGGGACGTGCTCCGGCACGCTGCTGTGCAAGGCTCCTCGAGGGCGTCCCTCGCCGGCACTCCCCGCGGGCGCCGACAGACCACGGGCGATGCACCGACAGACAAGTCACCTCCTCCGGTCGCCTCTAATGTGCTGTTCACGCCCGCGGTCCATCCCCGGCCCGGCCGCCGCGCGCGCCGATCCGGCCCGGCGAAGCAAAACGGCTGAGGCAGCGTTCGTTTCTCCGCTGCCACTCGCTCCCGGCAAGGCAGTGAACCCGTTCCCGACCGCCCGGCAGTGCAACGCCGATCACCATGACATCAACAGGGAGTTGTGCCTTGTCCCGTTCCGACAGCCCGACCGTCGTCCTGGTCCACGGCGCCTTCGCCGACGCCTCCAGCTTCGCCCGCGTCATCCCGGGCCTGATCGCCCGCGGCCTGGACGTGGTGGCGCCGGCGGTGCCCAACCGAAGCCTGCTCGGCGACTCCGCCTATATTGCCTCGATCGTCCGTCAGATACCTGGACCTGTCGTCCTGGTCGGACACTCCTACGGCGGTGCCGTCATCACCGTCGCCGGCGTGGAGGACAACGTCAGAGGGCTGGTCTACCTGGCCGGTTACGCCCTGGAAGAAGGCGAGAGCCTGGGCGAGCTGCAGGGCGGCTTCCCCGACTCCGACCTCGCCGCCGCGCTCGTCTACACCCCCTTCCCGATCGAGGGTTCCTCTGTTCCCGGCACCGATGTGTCGGTCCAGATCGAGAAGTTCCCGTCCATCTTCGCCGCCGACGTCGAACCCCGCCTCGCCTCCGTACTCGCCGTCTCCCAGCGTCCGCTGGCCGCTGGTGCCTTCAGCGAGAAGGCACCGAAGGCGGCTTGGAAGACCAAGCCCTCGTGGGGTGTAGTCGCCACAGCCGACCACACCATCAATCCGGATGTGGAGCGATATGGCTACCAGCGGGCCGGCATGACCACCGTCGAGGTCGACTCCTCGCACCTGGTGATGCTCGCCCACCCCGAGCGCGTCATCCAGCTGATCGAGGAGGCCGTACGGGCCACCGCCGCCGACTGACCCGGCTTCTCCCTCGATGGGCGGCCGCTGCCCGGACAGCCGGCCGGCGGCGGTTCCTCCGCCACCCGGGCGCTCATGGCCGGGCTCCGCGGGCCGGCATCGGCACACGGCGCTTTCGTTGCCCGACCGCGGTGATCCACGAACGCGGCCGACCCGGGCTGTCACCGAACCTTGCGGTGCCCGGCGCACACGCCGTCCCCGTCCCCGTCCGTCCCGGGGACGCGTCCCCCTTCGCCACCCCGTAGGAAGTCACCGATGAAATCATCGATCTCCCGCCGCGCTGTCACCGCCTCCCTCCTGGCTGGCGCCGTCGTCCTGGCAACCCCCGGTGCCGCCTTCTCGGCGACGTCAACAGCGGACAACCAGCGGGCCGACCCGCACCGGCACCCGGCCAAGCCCACCATCGTCCTGATCCACGGTGCGTTCGCCGACGCCTCCAGCTGGGGCGCTGTCGTCGAGCGCCTCCTGCGGCAGGGGCACCACGTACTGGCGCCGGCGCTGCCGTTGCGCGGGCTGGCGAGCGACGCCGCCTATGTCCGCAGCGTGGTGGACAGCGTTCCGGGACCGATCCTGCTCGTGGGCCATTCCTACGGCGGGTCCGTCATCAGCCAGGCCGCAGCTGAGTTTCCGCGTGTCAAGGCCCTGGTTTACGTAGCCGCTTTCGTCCCCGATATCGGTGAAAGCGCGCTGGAGCTGACGAACAAGTACCCGGGCAGCACCCTGGCGCAGGCCACGTCCACCCAGTCCTACCCGCTGCCCGGTGGCGGCACCGGTGAGGAGCTGATCATCAAAAGAGACCTGTTCCGCGCACAGTTCGCGGCCGGCGTCCCTGATCCGACCGCTCAGGTGATGGCCGCGGGTCAGCGTCCGGTCGCGGTGGCCGCCCTCCAGGAGAAGGCCATCGCCGCCGCGTGGAAGGAGATCCCCAGTTGGTATCTCGTGGCTGCCGAGGACCGCAACATCCCACCGGCCGCCGAGCAGGGGATGGCCGAACGGGCCGGCGCCCGGACCATCACGGTCCGCGCACCCCACGCGGTCGCCGTGAGCGACCCCGGCCCCGTTACCGACCTGATCCTGCGCGCTGCCTGCTGAGCGGGCAGAGGCAGCGATCACCCACGTCAGGACCGACTGTCAGGGGAGGCGGTGACACGGTGCTTGCTCAGGATGGAGACCCGGTTGAACGCGTTGATGGCGATCGCCACCCAGATCACCGCGGAGATCTCGTCGTCGTCGAGGAGCTGGCGAGCGCATTCGTAGGCGCGTTCCTGAGCGACGGCGTTCGCGGGTTCGGTGGTTGCCTCCGCCAGGGCGAGGGCCGCTTGCTCCCGCTCCGTGAACAGTTCGGTGTCGCGCCACGCGGCCAGCACGCCCAGACGCTGAGGGGTCTCGCCGGCGCGCAACGCGGCCCTGGTGTGCACGTTGAGGCAGTAGGCGCAGCCGTTGATCTGTGACACACGGAGGTTGATCAGCTCTACCAAGCTACGGTCCAGCGCCGCCTCGGCGGCGACCGCACGGACCGCCTCCGCCGTCTCGACCAGTGCGTGGTAGGCCTTGGGGCTCTGCTTGTCGATGAAGACTCGCCGGGTCGCCGGATCTGCTGTGGTGTCAGTCAATCTGGACTCCTTCAGGGCCGCCCCCGACCTTCGCTCGCTCCGCAGCGCATACGAGGGGACACGGACTTACTATCAGACATGATTGTTGAATATGAAATCACATCCGGATGGAGAGGGCGCTCGATGAGCAACGTCGAAGTGGATCCCACCGCGCTGCGCTGCGCTACCGGCGACCACGGCCGGCCCGAGCCGCAGGTCGACGTGCTGTCCGCGCGGGACGTCCCGCTGGGCGGCCCAAGAGCGATGACGGTGCGGCGCACGTTGCCGCAGCGGGCCCGAACGCTGATCGGGGCCTGGTGCTTCGTCGACCACTATGGGCCGGACGACGTCGCCGACACGGGCGGCATGGACGTCGCTCCCCATCCGCACACCGGTCTGCAGACCGTGAGTTGGCTGTTCAGCGGGGAGATCGAGCATCGCGACAGCCTGGGCAGCCATGCATTCGTACGGCCCGGCGAGCTGAATCTCATGACGGGCGGGTACGGCATCAGCCATTCGGAAGCCTCCACCGCCGGCACCACGATCCTGCACGGCGTCCAGTTGTGGGTGGCTCTGCCCGAAGAGCACCGGCACACCGGCCGTGACTTCCGGCACTACGTGCCGAGCCCGGTGCGGATGGGCGGGGCGGAAATCAGAGTGTTCCTGGGATCCCTCACAGGTGACACCTCCCCGGTGCGGACGTTCACGCCTTTGCTCGGCGCCGAACTCGTCCTCGATCCGCGCTCGACGACCACCCTCCCGGTGCATACCGACTTCGAATACGGCCTGCTCGTCGACCAAGGGGACGTCCGCATGGCCGGAACACTTCTGCGCCCGGCGGAACTGGGCTACTTCGGCACCGGAAACGACACGCTGACGTTGACGAACGAGACGGACGCCCCCGCTCGGGCGGTCCTGCTCGGTGGGACGCCGTTCGAGGAACAGATCGTCATGTGGTGGAACTTCATCGGCCGCAGCCACGAAGACATCGTCGAAGCCCGGCAAGCCTGGGAGAGCGCATCCGACCGCTTCGGCAGCGTCGACGGTTACGACGGCGACCGCCTTCCCGCGCCCGCCCTTCCGAATGCCACCATCGCGCCGCGCAAGAACCCGACGCACCACTGAAAGGCCCACGATGACACAGCCCGCCGCCGCTCCGACCGTTCAGCGAGTCGACGCAAAGCACCGGTACGAAATCCTGGTCGACGGCAAAACCGCCGGCCTCACCGCGTACCGCGACCACGATGACCAGCGCGTCTTCTACCACACCGAAATCGACGACGCCTTCGCCGGGCAGGGCCTGGCCTCGCTCCTCGTCCAGCAGGCCCTGAGCGACGTACACGCCTCCGGGAAACGCGTCGTACCGGTCTGCCCCTACGTGGCGAAGTTCCTCACGAGGCACGACGAATTCGCAGATGTAGCCGACCCCGTGACCCCAGAAGTCCTGCGGTGGCTGAAGACCGTGCTGGCGCAGTGACCTCCGCGCCACCACCTGCTCCCCGGGGTTTCCGGTCCAACGGTTCCACCGAGCGAGGCGGTGTCCACTCGGTGGACACCGTCCTCGGTCTCCGCTGCGAGGGGCGCGCTCCGCAGGCCTATCTCTCACGGAGATGACTGACATCCCGAAACCATCGTCTCGGATGACGAAGCGCTGAGGGGTGGATCGGCGCCTATGCCTGCGTGACGGCATCGAAGAAGCCGCCGGCCACTCCACAGCACGTCCTCCGCGCCGGACTCCCGGATCGCCCCGTCCAGAAGGTGCACATGTCCACACCATCCGAGCTCCGAAGCTCGCGCCGGCCCGCAACCGCAACGGCCCCGCACCGCGTGCCGGGTTGGCTGATCGCGCTCCTGGCCGTCGCCTCCGGCATGACGGTCGCCAACCTGTACTACGCCCAACCCCTGCTGTCCTCGCTGAGCAGTGTCTTCCACACCAGCACGGCCACCGCCGGGGCGCTGATCACACTGACCCAGGTCGGCTACGTGATCGGCATGCTCTTCCTGGTCCCGCTCGGCGACCGGCTGGAGAAGCGCAACCTGATCACCGTTCTGCTGACGGTCACCACCCTCGCGCTCCTCGCGGCCGGATTCGCCACCAGCTTCCCCATGCTGCTGATCGCCTCACTCGTCAGCGGGGCCACCTCGGTCGTCGCCCAGATCCTCGTGCCGTTCGCCGCCAGCCTCGCACCCGACCACGCCCGCGGCCGCATCGTCGGCCGGGTGATGAGCGGGCTGCTCACCGGCATCCTGCTCTCCCGCACGTTGAGCAGTCTGGTCTCCGACCTCGCCGGCTGGCGCGCCGTCTTCCTCGGTTCCGCCGCTCTGATGGCCGTGCTCGCCGTGGCCCTGCGCGCGGCCCTGCCGCAGCACGCGCCGACGACCACCATCCCGTACCACCACGTGCTGCGCTCCACCGTCCGGCTGGTGCGCACGCACCCGGCACTACTGCGCCGTGGCCTCTACCAGGCCGCGATGTTCGGCGCTTTCAGCGCCTTCTGGACCACGGTCTCCTTCGTCCTGACCGGCCCTCGCTTCCACTACTCGTCGGTCGGGGTCGGTGTGTTCGCCCTCGTCGGCGCGGCCGGAGCGGCCATCGCCCCGTTCGCCGGGCACTGGGCCGACCGTGGGCTCGTACGTCCCATGACCGGCATCGCCTTCGTGGTCACCGCTCTGGCCTTCGCGCTCGCCGGGTTCGGCGGACACAGCGTCGTACTGATCGCCCTGGCCGCGATCCTCATCGACATGGCAGTACAGGCCACCCTGATTCTCGGCCAGCACACCGTCTACCAACTCGACCCCGCCGCCCGTGCCCGCCTCAACAGCGCCTTCATCGCCACGTTCTTCGCGGGCGGAGCGGTCGGCTCCCAACTCGGCTCCGTCGTGTACCACGCCGGAGGCTGGACCGCCCTCACCGCCTTCGGTGCGGCCCTGCCCGTCCTCGCCCTCCTTTACTGGGTCACCGAACGTCGGCAGGGGGCGGCAACGAAGCCGAGCACAGCGGGCAGGTAGCTCCGGGTGCCCCACGGGGTGCGGTCAGTTCATGCCCAGCTTGTCCCTCAGCTGGCCGCGCGAGGTGATCCCGAGCTTCGGGAAGATGCGGTACAGGTGCGCACCGACCGTTCGCGGTGACAGATACAGCTGCTGGCCGATCTCCTTGTTGGACAGGCCGTCCGCCGCGAGCTGGGCGATCTGCAACTCCTGAGGTGTGAGCAGGTCCCAGTCGCTGCGGCTTTGCCGCTTGCTGCCCTCGCCCGCCGAGCGGAGTTCCTGGCAGGCCCGTTCGCGCCACGGTTCCACGCCGAGGGACGCGAACGACTCCCGGGCGATCCGCAGCGGAGTGCGGGCTTCCATCACGCGGCGACGCCGTCGCAGCCAGGCGCCGTGGGCGAGCATGAGCCGGGCGCGAGCAAAGGGCGCACGGGACATGTCCAGATCGAACGCCGATCGGAAGTGTTCTTCCGCATGCTCGTCGTCAGCGAGCAGCGCCTGAGCGAATCCCAGGTTGATC
Source organism: Streptomyces sp. NPDC059649 (assembly GCF_042734445.1). NCBI lineage: Bacteria > Bacillati > Actinomycetota > Actinomycetes > Kitasatosporales > Streptomycetaceae > Streptomyces > Streptomyces sp. NPDC059649. Next base: position 54,933 of record NZ_JBHWDV010000017.1, on the reverse strand, counting down.
CGGATCAGTTGGGCCTCGCTGGCCCCGGTGGACGTGACGAGTTGTTGCAACGCGGCCTTCGCCATGGCTCGTTGATCATCGCCCGTGGCAGCCTCGGCCAACTCCGCGATGGCGATGGTCTGGAGGAACGGATGGTAAGCCGGGTCGACCGGGTCGAAGACCCGCCAGACGCAGTGGAACGCCTCGGCGTGGTCACCAGCGGCGAGGCCGATGAGGCCACGAGTGATCTGGATGAACGCAAGATTGGAGGGGTGGGCCACGGACAAACCTCGGCCCTCCGCCTCTGCGATGACGGTGAGCGCCGTGTCCAGATCTCCGTGCAATGCGGCGAACTGCGCCTTCGCGATCCGCGCACCGGTCAGCCAGCGCGGCTGGGCGTTCTCCTCGGCCAGCCGCATCGCCTCGGCCACGGCCGGGAGTCCGGTCTCCCAGTCGACGGTGTGCACGGCGCTGAGGGCGAGGGATACCAAGGTCTGGGCCAGCAGGCCCAGACGGCCCTGGCCACGCAGACCGGCCGCCGCGTGCCGGAGAAACCCGGTGGCGCGGTCGTACGCGTTGGCCATCGTGGCCGCCGTGCCCAGGGTGGCGGCGGCCTGAATGTCGTACCCGCCCTGACGTTCCAGACGCTCCAGGCGGTCGAGTACCGTCGCCGCCCGCTCCACCGGGGTGGCCGCCGCCAGCGTGTACACCAGGTCCGGGTGGAGTTCCGAAACGGGGAGCCGCTCGGCCGCGGCCACGACGCGTTCCCGCAGTTCCCGTCCGGGGTCCGACCACCAGCACCGCCGTGCGGCTGAGCGCAACAGCCGTAGGGCCAGTTCGGGATCGCCGGCCTCGGCGGCCCGCTCCGCTGTGGTGATCAGCAGATGGATCCGGGGTGTGCTCGTGTTGATATCCACTTCGAGGCCCTCGCGCAGCTGGAGCAGGCGGGCCCGCTCCAGCACACCGAGTTCCAGCTGGTCGGCCTGGTGCAACAGGCTTGCCGCGCGATCTGTCCGGCCGAGTTCGAGGCCCAGTTCCGCGGCGCCCAGAAGGCGGGCCACTCTTCCGGAAGGGACTTCGCTCAGTGCTGTGGCGCGTTCCAACGCCGTCAAGGCAACCGCGGCGGCGCCACGCCCGCTCGCTCGGCGAGCCACCTCGTCCAGTTGCCGCGCCACTGCCTCGTCGGGACGGCCGATGGCCGCGGCCCGGTGCCAAGCCTGCCGATCAGGCTGTCCGTGAAGGGTGTGGGCAAGTGCGCCGTGGGCGGCGAGGCGGTCCGCGAGCGTTGCCGAGCCCAGGACGGCGGAGCGCACCAAGGGATGGCTGAAGCCGATGCGGAACTCGTCGACGGACACCAGACCCGCTGCTATGGCGGGCTCCAGGGAGCGTGCGGAAATCTCGGTGCCCGCAAGTGCCGAAGCGGCGGTGAGCACTTCGGTCAACGCACCGTCGTCGTCGGCGGCGGTGATGAGCAGCACCTGGCGTGTGTCGAAAGGAAGATCGGCCAGCCGTGAGGCGAAAGCGCGCTCAAGTCGGGTGGTGAGGGGGAGCGCCGGCGATACCGCGGACTCGGCGGCCACCCTGTCCGCCCTCAGGGTGATCGGGAGCTCGATCAGGGCCAGGGGGTTGCCGGCGGACATGTCCGCCACAAGGCGGCGTACCGCTGGGTCGAGGCCGGGACTACGGGCGTCCAGCAGAGCGTCGGCCGCGGTTGGCCGCAGAGGCTTGAGGTGCAGCGCGGGGATGTCGGGGGCGCCCGGCCACGCCGTGCGGCCTTCTTGGCCTGCAAGGAGCAGGCCGAGGGGTTCGGCACCCACGCGGCGCGCGAGGAATCCGAGCACGTCCAGGGTCGGCCTGTCGAGCCACTGGGAGTCATCCACGACCAGCAGCACGGGGGCTTCGGCGGCCGCCTCGCCGAGCAGGCTGAGTGTGGCCAGGGCGATCATGAAGAACTGGGGCGCGGAGGCACTGGGGGAGGGCTCCGCCATGCCGAAGGCGCCCAGTAGCGCCTCCGCCTGAGCGGGGGGAAGGCGCGAGACGCGATCCGTCATGATGTGGGTCAGCTGGTGCAGCCCCGCGAACGGCAGATGGGTCTCGGCCTGTACACCCGACGCCTTGAGGACGGTGAATCCTGAGTTCCGGGCCCGGGTGACGGCGTGGTCCAAGAGGGCGGACTTGCCGATTCCGGGGGCTCCTTGAATCAGTAGCGCACTGCCGCGCTCGGGCAGTCCGTCGACCACTGCGTCGACGGTCGCCAGCTCCTCATCCCGACCGAACAGTTTGCTGCCCGACATTCTTTGTTCCCCTGCGCCGGTGTTCTGACCTGGATAGTTGCAGTCTATGTGTGCGCAGAGAACACCAGAGAGTGCGGTGAGTCGAAAGCCCTGGGCGCCTCGCTCGCTCACAGTCGCCCCGCTCACTCACAGTCGCTTCGCAGTCATCATGCCGACGACGTAAGTCATCCCGTCTTGCAAGGTGGTCGGTGCTGAGCCGACTACTTGAGCGGTGGTGGAGCCCGGCACACGACCAGCTGGAGGGCGCCCATGACATCTGTGATCGATACGGCCGGATTCCCGGACGACGGGAGATCCGAGGTGCCGGATGGCTCGCATACAGTGGCTTTGACCTGCGGTGATGCGCCCAGGCGCGGTGTGCCCGCGGGAAGCCGCCACCTGCGGGAGGGCGCGGTCACCAACTGGTGTGGGCCGAGCCCGGCTTGGGCCGGCGAGTGCGGACAGGACGGAGCGTAAGTGGCGGGGTCAGGCGGTTCGCTGTCGCGTAGCGGTCTGCGCGGCCGGGAGGTCGAACTCGAAGAGCTTCAGGCGGTGATCGCCTCGGTGGCCCGCACCGGAAGTGGTGGATTGGCCCTGATTCAGGGCGAACCGGGCATCGGTAAGACCACACTGCTCGCCGAGGCCGTCTCCATGGCCAGAGCAGCGGGATTCTCAGTCGGCTTCGGCAAGGCCGATGAGCTGCATCACATCGTGCCGCTCTCGTCCTTGGCGGCCTGCGTCCTGCACGGCGATCAGCCGCTGCTGTCCGGCGACGCCTTTGTCGATCTCGCTCGCAATCACGATCAGCGGATCTGGCTCGTGGAGCGCCTGGCGGAGGCGATCGAGGCTAGAGCCGGCAGCGTGCCGGTGCTGATCGGCCTGGACGACGTGCAGTGGGCCGACCCGCTGAGCCGGTTTGCCCTGCAGCAGCTTCCGACCCGCCTGCGGACTTCGCCGGTGCTGTGGATGCTGGCCGGGCGACCGGAGCCCGCGAGCCCGGCGGAAGAAGTGGTCGCAGCCGCGACCGGCAACCTCCCGACGATCACTGTGTCCGTGGGGCCACTGTCCGGCGTGGCCATCGATCAACTGACCATCGACACACTCGGGGCAGCGGGTGACGAGCGGGTACGGGATTTGCTCGACGGAGCCGGTGGGAACCCCTTTCTGGCGGTCGAGATGCTCGTGGGACTGCGGACCGCCCAGGCCTCGGACGAACCTGTGCCCCCAGGTCTCGTGGTGGGTGTGCGCGCCAGACTCAAGTCCCTGCACCCCGGCACGCTGCGCTTCCTTCAGATGGGAGCGGTGCTGGGGCGCAGTTTCGGCTTCCGCGACGCCGCCGCGCTCTCCGGCCAACCGACCGCCACATCCCTCGCGGCGCTGGAGGAAGCGGTGTGTGCCGGACTCCTGGACGATGACGGCGATCATCTGGTCTTCCGGCACGATCTGCTGCGCCAGGCGGTCTATGTCGACATCCCACCGTCAGCCCGGAAGGCTCTGCACCGAGAGGCTGCCCACCACCTTGTCGCCGCGGGCCATCAGCCGATCGACGCGGTGCCGCACATCCTCAGGGGAGCCCTGCCCGGCGACGAGGAGGCCGTAGCGCTGCTGCGGCGAGCGGCTGACGACATCCTGCCGGTCACGCCGGGCCTCGCGGCCGACCTGATGACGCGCGCCCTGGAACTGGTGCCGTCGGCACGGCCGCTGAGGTTCGCAGTGGGTGAGCAGACGATCCGCTGCCTGACACGGGCCGGCAGGAACCGTGAGGCGCTGTCGACGGGCGACCGGCTGTTGGCCGCCCGGCCACCGCTGGAGGCGTTCAGCCGGCTGCAGGCCGCCCTCGGCGGGACGCTGTGGAACATGGATCTCGCCGGCGAACTGCGCCGCCGGGCCGAAACCGCCCTCGCCATGGGGGGCGCCGCCCCGGAAATCGGGGCGAGGCTGGCGGCGCTGCGCGCCCTGGCCTTGTCCCGGGACGATGATCTCGTCGTTGCGCGTGCGGCCGGCGAGACCGCGCTGCGTGCCGCCACCGCGGTCGGTGACCGGGACGCGCATGTCCTGGCCCTGTCCGGGCTCGGCGAGATCGCGCAGAACGCGGGGGAGAATGCGGTCGCGCTGGAGCGCTTTGCCGCGCTGAGCGCCATCGATTCCGCTTTCCTCCCCGAAGAGATCGTCGCGCACCTGCACATGGACGACTTCGCGGCCGGCAAACGGCTGCTCCTGCAAGCAGCGAACGATGCCGGGGCGATGCGGCAGGCGATGATGCTGTGGGCACAGGGGCAGCACGATCTGGGGCTCGGCCGGCTCGACGACGCCGACGCCGACTTCGTGACGATGGAGCGTCTGGAGGACGAGGTACAGGTCCCCGTCCAGCAGGTGAACGGCCGGGTGATCCGCTCCCGGATCGCCCTGCTGCGCGGCGACCGGGAAGCGGCGCGGGAGCACTTGGCCGCAGCGCGGGAAAGGCTGGCGGTCAAACCGAACCCGGGCAACACCGCCGCGGTGCGCTTCCTGGAAGCGGTGCACGCCGAGGCCGACGGGGACATCGCGCTTGCCGCCGACAAGATTCGGCAAGTGCAGCAGATAGGTCCCTTCATGCGGTGGCGTCTGTTGCGCTACTGGGTCGATTGCGCGATACGCATGGCCCTGCGCCGTGGGGAGCAGGAGCTCGCCGAGGACCTGGCCGCACAGGCCAGAGCGCACGCCGAACGTAATCCTGCCGTGCCGACCGCCACGGGCATCGCGGCGCAGGCCCTCGGGCTCGTGAAACGCGATCCCGCGATGCTCGAGCACTCCGTCGAGCTGCTCAAGACAAGCCCTCGCCCGCTGGCCCGGGCTGCCGCATCCGCCGATCTCGGACAGGCGCTCCTGGCAGCGGGCCGGAAGCGTGAGGCCGTGGCCGCGCTGACGCACGCCCGCGACACGTTCGCCGAGTGCGGCGCCCACGCCGCAGCGGGCCGCGTACAGCGCCATCTTGATGTTGCCGGAGACGGCAGCCGCAGGGCAGCGACCACGCAGCGTCCCGTGCAGGGATGGGAAGCCCTCACGGCCTCGGAGCAGAAGGTCGCGCGCCTTATCGCCCAGGGCCACACCAACCGGTTGGCCGCCGACCTGCTTGTCGTCTCTCCGCACACGGTCAACACCCACCTGACGTCCGTCTTCCGCAAACTGTCGATCAACTCCCGGGTTCAGCTCGCCAATCTGGTCATGACGTTGCCCGACAGCTGAGCGGAGCGGTTGGTACGTTCACGCGATGCCCCGCCACACCTGAACGCGTTTGGCTGGGGCATCCCCCACAGTCAGTTGGAGGTAACCGGCATGCACCGATCCACCCCCGCACCGCCGACCATCGTGCTTGTGCACGGGGCGTTCACGGATGCTTCGTCGTGGGCGGGGGTCATCAGCCTCCTGCACGCCGCCGGACTGACCGTGCGCGCCCCGGCGAACCCGCTGCGCGGTCTGGCGCAGGACGCCGCCTACATCAGGAGCGTGGTGCGTGACATCGACGTCCCTGTCGTGCTGGTCGGCCACGACTACGGTGGCGCGGTTATCACAGAGGCCGCGACCGACGCCGACAACGTCGTGGCCTTGTGCTATGTCGCGGCGTTCGGCCTCGACGCGGGCGAATGCGTCCTGGACATCACGAACCGCTTCGCCCCTGTGCCGGCGGCCGACGCGACCTTCACTGCTGCCCTCCCCGGAGGCCCGGAAGGTGAGCTCTACATCCGTAAGGAACGGTTCCCGCAGGTGTACGCCGACGACCTGCCGCGCAGTGTCAAGGAGGCGCTGTCCGTGGCGCAACGCCCGATCGCCTGCAGCGCGCTGACCAGTAGATCGGGCCCGCCGGCCTGGGCCTCCAAGCCGTCCTGGTACGCCATCGCGACCGCCGACCGGATGCTCAGCCCCACCGCTCAGCGCTTCATGGCGCAACGCATGGCGGCCACCGAATACGTGCTGGACGGCTCGCACGCCGTTGTGCTGTCGCAGCCCGACGCGGTGGTGGCGATGATTCGGGAAGTCGCCGAACAGGGCGGTGATCGCGGCGGCGGTTTCGTCTGCGCGGGACCGCCGGCGCGCCCGGCGGGAGCCGACCTCCCGGATGCTCCATGCCATCGGTCATCCGGGACCCGTTAGCATGCGGTCGAGTCGAAGATGCTGATGTTGACCATTTTTTGACCGCACCCCTGAAGTGTGTCCCTCCTCGTGACACCGTCCCCGGCCACAGACAGTTACTCGGTAAAGGCACCAGCATGATCTCACCGGCCAGACCGCCGGCGCGGCGGATCGCCGCTCTCTTGACCGGAACGATCGCCCTTGTGCTGGCCGCCACCGGATGCGGTGGCAAAACCGGTACCGGGTCCGCCACAGGCAAGATCACCTCCATCACCGCGCTCGACTACTACACCGATGAACGTGAACACACCCAATGGGGCGAAGTGCTCGCCGCGTGCGGCAAGACCGCCGGTGTGAGGGTCGAGCAGACAAGCGTTCCCGGGGCGTCGCTCATCCCCAAGGTTCTGCAGCGGGCGTCGTCGCGGACCCTTCCCGACCTGTTGATGCTGGACAACCCCGACCTGCAGCAGATCGCACAGACCGGTGCGCTGACCCCGCTGGACCAGTACGGCATCGATTCCAGCGGCTTCGCCAAGGGCATCCTTTCGGCGGGCACCTACAAGGGAAAGGTGTACGGACTGGCCCCTGACGTCAGCACGATCGCCCTCTTCTACAACAAGGACATGCTCGCCAAGGCCGGTGTCGCCGTTCCTGGGACCTGGGACGAACTGAAGGCGGCGGCAGCCAAGTTGGCCCGCCCCGGGCGCTACGGCATGGCCGTCGACGCGAACCCCACCTTTGAGGGCACCTGGCAGTTCCTGCCCTTCCTGTGGTCCAACGGCGGTGACGAGAAGAAACTGGACACCCCGCAGGCCGCAAAGGCACTTCAGTTGTGGGTCGACCTGGTGAAGAGCGGATCCATGTCGAAGTCGGTGCTGAACTGGACCCAGGCCGATGTCCACGATCAGTTCGTCGCCGGAAAGACAGCCATGATGATCAACGGTCCCTGGCGGATCCCTGCCCTGAAGCAGGCCAAGAACCTGCACTGGGGAGTGGCTCCCATCCCGGTCCCCCGGACGGGGCAGACCCCGGTCACACCGCTCGGCGGTGAGGTGTGGACGGTCCCGCGGAGCCCTTCCAAGGCCCGGCAGGAGAAGGCCGCCCAGGTCCTCGCCTGCCTGAACGGCCACTCGACCATGCTCACCCTGGCCGAGCAGCACTTCACCGTGCCTTCCCGCACGGCTGTGGCCGCCCAGTACGCCGAGCAGACTCCGTCGATGGCTGCCTTTGTCAAGAGCGTGGAAGCGGCGCGGGCCCGTACCGGCCAGCTCGGCGTCAAGTGGCCCAAGGCAGCGACCGGGATATACACCGCGATTCAGTCCGCCCTGACGGGCCGGCAGACACCGGAGGAAGCCCTCAGACGTGGGCAGCAGATCGCGACAGGTCACTGACCTGTCCCCGATCCTCCGGAGGGATACCGGGCAGGACGACGGCACCGCCGCCGCGGGGGACCGGGTCGTGGTCCGGGCACGTTTCTGGGAGCGGCTGGCCCAGTCGATGTTCATCGTGCCCGCCGCGGCCTACCTGCTGCTGTTCTTCGGCTACCCGATCGTCAAAAACGTCGTGATGAGCTTCCAGCAGTACACGGCCACGACGTTCTACACGGGTGTCGCCGCGTTCGTGGGACTGCGGAACTACGCGGAGATCCTTTCGTCGGACCTGTTCTCCAAGGCCCTGCTGACCACGGTCCTGTTCACCTCCGGCTCGATCATCGGGCAGTTCGTACTCGGCTTGGCCTTTGCCTTGTTCTTCCAGCGTCGCTTCCCGCTCGGCGGCGTACTGCGCGCGCTCCTTTTGCTGCCGTGGCTGCTGCCGCTGGTCGTCTCCGGAACCACGTGGCGGTGGATGCTCGACCCCGACACGGGAGTCGTCAACACAGCGCTGCGCGGCCTCCACCTCTCGTCGTCCGGCATCCCCTGGCTCACCGGCACCTCACAGGCGCTGGTCTCGGTGATCCTCATCAACATCTGGGTCGGAATCCCCTTCAACACCGCGATCCTGTACGGCGGCCTCCAGGACATCCCTCCACACCTGTACGAGGCGGCGAAGCTGGACGGCGCCGGCCCGCTGGCGTCGTTCCGCCATGTCACCTGGCCACTGCTGCGGCCCGTGGTGAGCGTCGTGCTGGTGCTGGGCGTGGTCTACACCCTCAAAGTGCTGGACATCATCCTCGTGGTGACGGGCGGAGGACCGGCCGAGGCCACGGAAACCCTCGCCACCCACTCCTACGAACTGTCCTTCCAGCAGTTCGAGTTCGGGCGCGGCGCCGCAATGAGCAACGTGCTCATCGTCATCTCGCTCTCGTCCGCCATCGTCTACTTGCGCGCCAACCGTCGCGCCCGGAACATCTGAGAAATGATCCAGTGAAGCGCGCACCGGGCCGTGGCCGGCCGTCCACCCTCGTCGGGATCGCCTTGCTCGCTCTGATGCTGTTTCCCGTCTACTGGATGGTGAACGCCTCCCTCCAGCCCGCGGGCAACACACTTCAGGGAGGCTGGTTCCCCTCCCATCCGGACTTCAGCGGTTACGTCACCGCACTGCGCGATCAGGGACGCAACCTCGTCACCAGCCTCGTCGTAGCCCTCGGCAGCGTCGTCCTCAGCCTCGGGCTCGCCGCGCCGGCGGCCTACGCGCTGGCCCAGTTCCCCCTCCGCGGAACCAACCTCGTGCTCTTCGGCATCCTGGTCACACAGATGGTGCCGAGCATCGTCGTGGCCAACGCGCTCTACGGCGCCTACAACGACCTGGGACTCCTGAACTCCTACGTCGGACTGATCCTCGCCGACTCCACCGCAGGGGTCCCCTTCGCGATCATCATCCTGCGTGCGTTCATGAGGAGCATTCCGAGGGAGATCATCGAGGCCGCGCGGGTGGACGGTGCCAGGAGGCTGCGCGTCTTCCGCTCCGTGGTGCTCCCGTTGAGCACGAACGCATTGATCACTGCCGCCGTCTTCACCTTCCTCTTCACCTGGAGCGACTTCCTCTTCGCCCTCACACTGACCACCACGGAGACCGTGCGGCCGATCACTCTGGGCATCTACCAGTACATCGGTGCCCACACGAACCAGTGGAACGCCATCATGGCCACCACAGTCATGGCGTCCGTCCCCGCCGCCGTACTGCTCGTCGTGGCCCAGCGCTACGTCGCCACCGGCGCCAGCAGCGGAGCCGTCAAGTGAGGGGCCGTCCCCTTACGCACTGCGGTCCTGCCCGCTGATCTAGCGGATTCACTCGATGCGCCGACCCAGGGCCGCTGCCACGGTGTTTCCGCAAGCACCGCGGTTGAAAGGCGGAGAACATGTCGCCGGATGTCCTGCAAAGAAGCGCCCCTGGCAGCTTCCACACCACCCATTCATTGCCCGTCCATCGCAGACGGGCGTACTGGCGCGAAGCCCTGTCCCAGACCTTCGGCGCCGTGGACATGACCGTCCCCGACGAGGTGTACTCCGGCACGATCCGTACGGCACCGCTCGGCCGGCTCCAGGCCGTCACCGTGGACGGCGACTGCCTGTCCGCTCTGCGAACGCACCGACTCGTCGCTCAGGGCACTGAAGAGGAGTACGTGGTCGTCAAACTGCTGGACAGAGGAGTCGCCCGACTGGAGCAGGACGGCCGTGAAGCGCTGCTCGGTCCGGGGGATATCTTCGTCTACGACATGGCGCGCCCCGTCCAGCTGAATCTTCCCCAGTCCTTCCGGACGAAGTCCCTCGTCCTGCCGAGAGACGTTCTGGGCCTGAGCGAGTCCGACATGGCTCATGTCACGGCCTCCCCGCTCGGCCCCGACACGCCCCTCGGCAGCCTGCTCTCGCCCTTCCTGGCCGGGCTCGTGGACGGCGCGGGAACCTATCTGCCGCGCACCAGCGAGCTGATGGCCCGGAACGTCGTGGACCTGCTCGGCGTGCTGACCGACGAGGTGCTCGGCCGTTCGAGCGCGGAGACGCCCGGCGGGGGCCGGGCGTTGCTGCTGCGGATCCAGGCGTTCATCGACCGCCATCTCGCAGACCCCGATCTGACCCCGCAGGCCATCGCCCGAGCCCACCACATATCCCCGCGCTATCTGCACAAGCTTTTCGAGAGCGAAAATGCCACTGTCGGCCGGTGGATCCAGCGGCGTCGCCTGGAGGAGTGCCGGCGCGAGCTGGCGCGCCGGGGGAGTGGCTCCACGATCGCCGCCGTGGCGCACCGATGGGGTTTCGCCAGTGCCGCGCATTTCAGCCGGGTGTTCCGGGCGGCCTATGGGATGGCCCCCCGTGAATGGCGCGACACCCAAGTCATCGATTCCTGACCCGATGTCCGGTGCTTTCTCGTGCCGTGTTCCGTGAATCCGGCCATGTCTCAGGTGCCGTGCGGGCATAGCCGATGGCGACTGCAGGGGTGGGCGGCGGAAGACGGTTGACCGAGAGCGCACCGCCTGTGATCCCTGGGCTCAGCGCACGGCGGTATGCCACTACCGGTCCCATCGGCCGCCGGCCGCGCCGCAGCCACGCATTGCGCTGCGAGGACACGGGTGATGCGCCCAGAGACAAAGGGCGCCCACCGGCCGACCCTACGGTGGCCCAGGAGCCGGGGAATACGAAGGCCGTCCGGAATTCGTGACCCGCAAGGGCCTCGCCTGCCGCGTGGTGGCACAGCCGGAGGCTGTTGGGCCATTCCACCAGGTCTGGCCGCCGCCATCCGAACCGACCGAAACCGATCAGGAGGAGACGCCGTGGCGTCGCCCGCAGTGGTGGATATCTCACGATGGCAGTTCGCCGTCACCGCAGTCTTCCACATGAGCTTTCCCGCACTGACCGTCGGCCTCTCCCTCTTCTTGGCCGTGATGTACACGGTCTACCTCAGGACCGGGAATCCGCTGTACCTCCAGATATTCCGTTTCTGGAAGAAGATATTCGCGGTCGGATTCGGTCTCGGTGTGGTCGCCGGTACCGTCATGACTTTCGAGTTCGGCCTCAACTGGGGAAGATACGCCCATGCGGTCGGTCCGATCCTCGGTGTCACGATCGGCATGGAGGTCATCACGGCCTTCTTCCTGGAAGCCGGGTTCATCGGCATCATGCTGTACGGCGACGGCCGAGTGCGCCCCAGAACCATGGCGTTCGCCTGCTGGATGCTCGTCGTCGGCACACTGCTGTCCACGACGTGGATCCTGTCCGCCAACAGTTGGATGCAGGGCCCTTCGGGGTTCGCCGAGGTCGGCGGCCAGTTCCGGGCGAGCGACTGGTGGCAGGTGCTGTTCAACCCGGCGTTCTCCTACCGGTATCCGCACATCCTGCTTGCGGTGCTGATCAGCGCCGGTTGGTTCATCGGCGGGATCGCCGCCTGGTACCTGGTCAAGCAGCGAGCGCTGCCCTTCGCCCGCCGCACGCTGTCCATTGCACTGGGAGTGCTGGCCATTCTGATGCCCGTACAGCTTTATGTGGGCGACCTCACCGCCGTGTTCATGGGTGCACACCAGCCCGCCAAACTGGAGGCCTTCGAAGGAAATTGGAAGTCCGACAACAACGGCTACAACCTGCTCGTGGTGCCCGACACGGACAACGGCGAGAACAAGGTTCAGGTCGCGATACCGCACTTGGGCGCCGTCATCGGCAAGGACCTCTCCGGAAAGGCGCACGTCCCCGGACTGTTGCAGACACCCGAGGACGAGCGCCCCGACATGTGGTCCGTCTTCTACGGCTTCCGGGCGATGTACTTCACCGCTCTGGCGATGTTCGGCATGGCCTTCACCGGATTGGTGCTGCGGCTGCGCGGCAGGCTGTACACAGCCCGGCGGTTCCACCGGCTGATGGTCTGGATGGCCCCCGCCGGTGTCGTGGCCATCAGCGGCGGCTGGATCACCGCGGAGGCCGGCCGGCAGCCCTGGGTCGTCTACGGCCTGATCCGCACCAGTGACGCCGCCTCCCACCTCTCCCTCGGCGCGGCGATCGTCAGCCTCACCGGCTTCGTCGCCGTGTACGCGCTGCTGCTCGGGCTGTGGATCCGCTACATCGTCCGCACGGTGCGGACCGGCCCCGAGCACCTGGTGACCGACCCCGGCGCCACCGTCCACTCCACGGAGATCGGCCATGCTTGAGTACGCGTCATACGCCTTGGTCCTGCTCGCACTCGGGGCCTACGTCCTGCTCGACGGCTACGACCTCGGCATCGGCATCCTGAGCCTGTTCGACCGCAGCGACCAGCGGCGCAAGGAGTACAACGAGCTGATCGCGACCGCATGGGACGCCAACGAGAGCTGGATCATCCTGGCGGGCGTGGCGCTGTGGGCGGGCCTGCCCGGTGTCTACGCCACCGTGCTGCCCGGCGTATACCTGCCGCTGATCGTCATGCTGCTCGCCTTCGTGCTGCGCGGCACGGCCATCGAGCTGCAAAGCGCCGCCCCCGGCTACCGGCGCGGCTGGGGCCTCGTCTTTGGCATCTCCTCGCTGGTGGCCACCGTGTGCCAGGGCCTCGTCGTCGGCGGCGTCCTGTCCGGACTGCCACACCGCGGCGGGGTGTTCACCGGAGGCACCTGGGACTGGCTGACGCCCTACAGCGTGCTGTGCGCCCTGGGGCTTGTGGCCGTCCATCTGCTGGCGGGTGCCGCGTGGTTGCAGGACAAGACCACGGGGACGGCCCACGAACGAGCGGGCCGACTGGGGCGACCGCTGATCCTGGCGGTCGCGGTGGCCGGCCTGGTCCTCGGATTCGGGCTCCGGCTCGCCGACCCGCAGCACCTGCGCTTCGACCAGCCGCTCCGGGCAACCCTGTTCGGCCTCGCGGTGGCGTTGGCCGTGGTCTGCGCGGCGATCGCCTGGTACGGCTTCGGCCGCCGGCCCGACTGGCGTCCGTTCGCCGCCGTGGCCGGTACGGAGGCCGCGGGCCTGCTCGCGCTCGTCGCCGCCACCGCGCCCGTCGTCGTTCCACCCGACCTGACCGTGCACGCGGCCGCCAGCCCGCACGGGTCGCAGCTGTTCCTGCTCATCGGGGTGGGCGGGTGCATACCGTTCGTCCTGGCCTACAACATCTACGCGTGGTGGGTCTTCCGCGGGAAGTTCGCCCAGCCACCGGCCCCTTGCGATGCGGCCGGCCCGTCCGACTCCGCGGCTGCCGCGGAGCGGGCCGTGCCGGCGGCCCCGGCCGCGGGCGAGGGTCCGTGGGCGGCCGTTGCCGTCCGGCGCGTGCTCCTGACCCTCCTGGCCGTCGCGGTGGCCGCCGTCTCGCAGGATGTCTTCGGTGGCGTACGGGTGTGGATCGGCCCGGTCGGTATTGCTCTGTTCGCCATGACCGCGCTCGCCGGGTGGATCCGCTCCGACCGCCGCTCGGCGGCCGCCGGCGAATTCGACCTCCGGGCAGCCGACAAGTGAACGAAAGCCCCGACCACCTCGCCCGGCTCGGCCGGGACGACGAAGGTCAGCAGCGGGCGGCGGGACTGCTCACCCGATGGGCGGCGGTCGGCGAACCTGCATTCCGGCGAGCCGGCACCCTGCGCGGGCTGGCGGCCGTGGGCCATGTGATGTGGGCGGCGGGGCTGGGCAGGGCGGCCGAGGCCGCACTGCGGTCCCCACACGGGGGCGCAGCCCTGGCCACGGTGCTCTCCGGTGCGGCTCTGGTCGCCGCCGGGCTGCTGCTGCGCGCAGTCCTGCTCGCGGCGGCCGACCGGACCGCAGACGACGGCGCGGCCGCCGTCCAGGACCACCTGCGCACCCGCCTGCTCCTGGCCGCGCTCCCAGCGGCGGCCACACCCTTGGAAGAGGTGTCGGACGCCGCTCTCGGCGAGGCCCTCGACAGCTAGGTGGGCCGACTGACCCAGTGGCTGACGACGTACGTTCCTGCCCGGCGGGCGATGCTGCTGGGCAGCGGCATCGTGCTGGCCGCCGTCCTGGTGGGGAGTTGGGCCGTCGCTCTGCTGCTCGTGCTGGCGACACCGCTGCTGCCGTTCAACCTGAAAGTGATCGGCCTGGGCACTCGCGCCGCGGTGCACGCCCAGCTCACCGCCACCCGGAAGCTGAGCACCCAGCTGCTGGACCAACTGCGCGGACTGCCCACGCTCGTCGGCCTCGGAGCCGGTGAGGAGGCGGTACGCGCGACCGAGGCGGTCGACAGGGAACTGGCCAGGCGTACCCAGACCGTGCTGCGGGTGGCCTTCCTCTCGACGGCCTGGATCGAGCTCCTCATCACCGTGGCCATGGCCGTCGTCGCCACGTACTGCGGACTCGCCCTGCTCGGCTACCTCGACCTTCCGGTGGTCCCGTCCACCATGAGCCTGGGCACCGCGCTGTTCGTGCTCGTCCTGACCCCGGCGTACTTCGCCCCTGCCCGGGAGCTCGCCCGTGGCTACCACGCCCGTGCCGAGGCCTCCGCGGCGGCCGAGCTGATCGCGGAGATCATCGGCAGGGTTCCGGTCGCACCGACCGGCGGTCCCCCGACGCGGGTGCCCCCTGGCCGTCGTCCGAGCGGGCCGGGCCCGGCCGGTGTGACCCTGAATGAGGTAGGCGTTCGGTACCAGGGTCGCGACGACGCGGCCCTCGACGAGGTCACCCTGACCGTGCGGCCGGGTGCGATCGTGGCCATCAGCGGTCCCAGCGGCGCCGGAAAGACGACCCTGCTCTCCGTGGCGGCAGGTCTGCGCGAACCGGACCGCGGGCAGTGCCTGCACACCATCGGTTCCGCGACCCTGCAAGCCTCGCCGGCCATGACGACATGGGCCGGACAGCCCTCCCACCTCCTCCCTGGCACGCTGCGGGACAACCTGCTGCTGGCCCGGCGCGACGCCGACGACGTACAACTGGCCGCGGCGTTCACGGCACTGGGCTTCGAGGACCTGCTCGCCGCACTTCCCCAGGGGTTGACGACCCCGGTGGGGGAGCGCGGCTGGGGGCTGTCCTCCGGGCAGATGCAGCAGCTGGTGCTGGTCCGGGCTCTGCTCCACGACACACCGCTGCTGTGCCTGGACGAACCCACCGCCCATCTCGACCCGGACGGCGAGGCCCGTGTCATCGGTGCCATCCGGACGCTCGCGCGCAGGCGCACCGTGCTGCTCACGACACACAGCCCGGCACTGCTCGGCATCGCCGACGACATCGTGCGGCTGGAACAGGGACGGGTGTCCCGGACAAGGGAGACACTGTGACCGCGTTCAGGCTGCTGTGGACGGCGGCGGACCACCGGGCACGCCGCGACCTGCTGGTCGCAGCGGTGCTCGCCGGGACCGCCGAACTGTGTGCCGCCGGCCTGCTGGGGGTGTCCGGCTGGTTCCTGACCTCCTGCGCGGTGGTCACCGCACAGGCGAACACCACCTGGTCCTGGATGTATCCCTCGGGAACGGTCCGCGCTCTCGCCCTGGGCCGCACCGGTCTGCGCTACTCGGAGCGCCTGGTCAGCCATGGTGCTTTGCTCGGCGCGACCGTCTCGCTGCGCTCGCGCCTGGTCCGCGCCGCGACGACCGTGCCGGCACGCGAACTGCGCAACCACCGTGACGGCGCCCTGATGGCCCGGCTCACCAGCGACGTCGGCGCGGTGGGCGGGATAGCCGGCCAGGTCGTCCCGCCGCTGGCAGGGATCGGCCTGACCGCCGCCGTCGTCGTCACTCTGTTGTCGGTGGCCAGTCCGCCGTCAGGCGTGGCCGAACTGCTGCTGCTCGCGCTCTCCGCGGCCACGGCAGTGACCGCCGAGCGGCGGACCCGCGGCCATCAGCGGACGGCCGCGGAAGCGTGGGCCACCGCACGTGCCGCGCTGCTCAGTGCGCGCTCCGCGTTGTGGGAACTGCGCTGCCTGGACGCGGTCGATCTGGTCCGCGATCAGGTCGCGGACGCGGTCGGCCGGGCCCGGCGGGCCGAGGCCGCGGCTGAGTCGGTGATGCGCCGATCCCGGCTGCTGCTGCGGCTGTTGGCCGTGGCCGGCCAGACGGCGGTCCTGGTGCTGGCGCTGTCCGGTCCTGTCTTCGCCCAGCCGGCTGCCGAGGCCATCGGCGAGGTGCTGCTGGTCGCGGCTGCGTACGAGCTGGTGGAGACGCTCCCTCAGGTGCTCCGTGACCACGGTCTGGCCGCCGACGCTGCACAGCGGCTGACGGAGCTGGTGAACAGGGCCCTTCCGGCTGAGCTGTCGACCGCGTCCCCGCCGAGGGCGCCGCTCGCAGGCGCGGCACGGGCCCTGGTGGCCCACCAAGTGCCCATTGGTGTCGGCGCCGACCGCACCACGTGGTCCGCGGTGATCGAGCCCGGCAGCGCCGTCATGGTCACCGGGCCCAACGGCAGTGGGAAAAGTACCCTGTTGGAGACTCTGGCGGGACGGATCTCCCCCGCTGTTCCCCGGTCGGTGCTGCTCGGCGGCGTACCCGTCGAGTCCCTGCCCGCCCGTGCGATCGCCGATTCGCTCACCCTCGTCGAAGCGGAGGACTGGATCGCCGACGCGACCATCGCCGAGAACCTCCGGCAGGCCGCCCCGGGCGCGGACGACGACACACTCCGGGCGGCCCTGGCGGCCGCGGCTTTGGAGCAGCTGTCCCTCGACACTCCGACGGGCCCGTTGGGCAGTGCTCTCTCGCAGGGCCAGCGACGCCGCCTGGTGATCGCGAGAGCGGTCCTGCGGACACCCGCGGTCCTGCTGCTCGACGAACCGACGGCCGGCCTCGACGACCATACGGCGATGCGGATGCTGACGGGCGTGCGTCGCGCCCTGCCGGACAGCGCCCTGGTGATCGCCCTACCGGACCGGCACGACGACCTCATGCCCTTCGCCGCCTCCCGCGTCCTGCGGCTGAAGCCCACCTCCCGTGCGGCAGTCGCTGAGTAGTCGGGCGCAGAGAGCGATGTGCGCGGGAATGCCGTCGCCCCGGGCGAGGACTGCGACGTCCTTGCCCGGGGCGACGGCCCCGGCCCGCACGGCGGGCCGTGCGGTGGCTGTTACCGAGGATCAGCGGGCGTTGCCCTGGTGGAGTTCGGCCACGTAGCCGCCGGGGAACCGCACCATCGCGCTGGTGCGGCCCTCGGAGGCGTACGGCCCCCAGAGGGCCTTCGCGCCCGCGGCCTCGGCCTTGCGCAGGGTCGAGGTGAGGTCCTTCACCGCGTAGCCGGTGGTCTCCCGCCCGAACGGGTACGGCAGGTGGCCATCGGTCACGCTGACCACCGTGTTGCCGAAGGGAGAGCTGATGGCGATGCGGCGGTACGTCTCGTCGGGCACACCGATCTGACCACCATCGGCGGCCCGGTCGTCCGAGACGATCCGGCCACCGGTGAAGCGCAGGTACGAGGTGAGGAATTCACTCGCCGAGTCCCTCGTCAGGTAGATGCGGTTGTCCGGCACGGTCTCCAACGGAGCGTAGGACGGAGCCTTGGTGTGCCAGTACAGCTGGGCGTTGACGCCGCCCGGGAACTGGACGACCGCGTCCTTGCCGATGGGGTCGTCGAAGGGCGCGACGACGACGTCCGCCCCGCTCGCCCGGGCCAGCCGGACGCCCTTGTCGAAGTCGCTCATGAGCCAGCCGGTGCGTTCGGCACCGAACGGGTAGGGGACCGGCGTCCGGAAGTCGAAGACGGACAGCGTGCCGACAGGTGAGAGAACCAACTCCGACACGGTCGTACTGGGCGTCGGCGTGACCTGTGTGACCACCTTGGCCGTGTGGGTTCCGCCGAAGGTCGCCTCCCAGCAGGTGACGAACGCATCCATCGTGCCCGGGGTGACATAGACGTGCGTGGTGTCGTACTGCGGTCCGACCGCCGTGGTAGCGGCCGGGAGCCGGGCGGGGGCGTTCCGGCTCTGCGCCGACGACGGAGCCGCGAATCCCCCAACCCCCACCACCAGCAATAACGCTGGCAGCAACCGCACCATTGCCTTGCGCTTCTTCATCTTCCGTTTCCTTCCGTCGGGTCCGTAGGGAATGGACCGAAGGGAATGTAGGCAGCGAGCGCGGCATAGGGTTTTCTCGGAGCGCTCCGGTCCTTGACCGTCCGGGCACGACTGTCCGGGCACCACCCACTGGCTCGCCCGCGACGCAGGTCAGGCGGCCGCTTGCGGGCACCGCGTCCCTGAGCAACGTCCGGATACGCCTGAGCCCCCTGAATCAGGGGGCTCAGGCGTATCCGGTGCACCCCGTGGGGCGAGCGGACCCGGTCTCAGGACGGTGACTTCGTCCAGGCGGGGTTGCCGGCCGCGAGGCGGTGGGTGATCACGGAGGTGAGGGCGAGGAGCACCAAGGCCAGGCTCAGGGTGAGCACGAGGTGGCCGTGCAGGACCAGTTGGGCCCCGACGAAGGCGCCGAGGAACATCGCCAGCACGGACAGGATCCGGCGGCCGGGTCGCGGCGCCGCGCCGCCGGCCGGAGTGGAGTCCGCGGCCAGCCCCGTCAGGGTCAGGGTCAGTACGGTCGTGGTGAGGTCCGGGACGCCGAGGCGCCGGGCGACGGCGTTCTGCAGGCCCATGCCGAGCCCGAGGAACACGATCAGTGTGTACTGGACGCCCGTGGTGACCCGGCCGTCGGTGACCGCGGCGGCGGCCACGGTGACGGCGATCAGCACCGTCTGCACGGCGGTGGCCGTCTTCAGCAGGTTTCCGCGGTGGGCCGCGAACCGGGTGCCGAGCCTGCCCCCGGCTAGTGCGCCGACGAGGAACGCCGCCAGCGCGACCAGCGAGGCGAGCACGGACAGGTTCGCGGCACCCGCCAGAGCGAACCCCAGGAACACCACGTTGCCGGTCATGTTGGCGACGAAGACGTGCCCGAGCCCCAGATAGCTCACCGCGTCGATCAGACCGGTGACCACCGTCAGCGTCAGCATCAGGAGGGGCAGCGGGCCGTGGCGGTCCTGTCGTTGCGGTGCGAGCGTGCGTATCGCGTCACTCAGCAGCCTGCGCATGATGCTTCCTTTCCGTTGCGGTGGGCGGGTGGTGCAGCACCACGCGGGTGAGCAGTCCGCTCATCGGGCCGATCACGATCGCGGGGAGGACGACCCACAGCGGCCAGGGTGTGACGCCCAGCGCCTGGTCGAGCGACCATCGGCCGGGCCCGGTCAGGGCCAGCGCCGCGGAGACGACGACGAGGACCATCGGGTATTCGTAGCCGTCGTTCTGCACCCACAGGCCCTTGGGCCATTTGACGGTGCCCGCGACCGTCATCACACCCATGGCGGCCATCGCGGCCAGGGGTGTGAGCAGTCCGGCGATCAGGAACAGGCCGGCACCGATCTGACTGGCACCCGCGACGATCGCGGTCAGCCGACCGCCGCGGAACCCGTCGTGGCGGAACTCCTCGGTACCGCCTGCCAAGCCGTGGCCTCCGAGCCGGAAACTCACCTTCTGAACTCCGTGGCCGGCGATGAGAAGTCCCGTCACCACCCGGAGGACCAGCAGTCCAGCGTTCATCTCTTCCTTGCCTGTTCCTGACTCAGTCCTTGACTGCTCTGTGAAGGAGCGGGGATCAGCCGACGGCGTGGGCCCCGATGACGGCCTGCGCGTAGACCACGCCGAGGCCGTACGCACCGGCGTGCTCCTTCACCACGTCCATGACCGACATGTAGGTCTCGCCGCGGGCCCAGTCACGCTGCAGTTCGAGGAGGACCTGCACCCAGGTGACCGGGACGGCGCCGCCCTGGATCATGCGCTGGACGGCGTGTTCGTGGGCCTGCGGGCTGACGCCACCCGAGGCGTCGGTGACCACGTAGACCTCGTAGTCCTGGGCGAGGGCGGAGAGCGCGGGCAGCACGATGCAGACCTCGGTCCACAGGCCGGCCAGGACCAGCTTCTTACGGCCGGTGGCCTTGACCGCCTCGACGAAGGAGGAGTCCTCCCAGGCGTTCATCGTGGTGCGGTCGATGATCTTCTGGTCGGGGAAGACCTCGGCCAGCTGCGGCAGGATCGGGCCGGAGAAGGATTCGGCGGCCACGGTGCTCAGCACGACCGGGACGTCGAACGCCTTGGCGGCCTTCGCCAGGCCGACGGTCGAGTTGATGATCGCGGTGCGGTCTCCGCTGCCGGTGCCGAAGAACATCTGCGGCTGGTGGTCGATGAACAGCACCGCGCAGTTGTCCGGGGTGAGCAGGTCCGGGCTGGGGGCCGCGGTGACCTCGGAGATGTTGACCATGAGTGAGCCTTCCGGTGTGTGTTGATCGCGGACGGATGTCCGCTGTTGAGCGCAACCGCGCGTGGTGCGGCGCGAGTTGGGGTGGTGTTCCGGGAGGGGCGGCTCGTGACCGGTCCCTCCCGGAAGATCAGAGGGAGAAACAGGGATCGAAGAACGTGCTCGCTGTCTGCGGGGCCAGGCCGCGTCGGGCGCGCCACTGGCGGTGCTGCTCCGACTCGGCGACGGCCTGGCCGAGCAGTTCGGCCTGGCGTGCGCCCGACAGGCCCGTACTGGGCGTGGCCTGGTAGCCGCCGAAGTGCGCCACGGGGCTCCACTCGGGGCTGACCGGTGGGAGTTCCTCGTCGAGGCCCTCGTACTCGGCTGTCGCGTAGACGATCCGGCCACCGACGACCGTCAGCAGGGACTCGATGTGCGCGATGTCCGGCTCGGGCACGGTGAAGTAATCCTCGGACAGGACTGCCAGGTCACCGAGGAAGCCCGGGCGCAGGATGCCCTTGGCGCCCTCCTCCCCGGTCAGCGCGGCACCCGCCTCGGTGAACATCGCCAGCGCGGTCCGGCGGTCGACCCGGTTGTGCGGCGGGCGGACGACCAGGTCGCCCACGGTGCGGCCGGTGACCAGCCAGTGCAGGGCGACCCACGGGTTGTAGGTGGAGACCCGGGTCGCGTCGGTGCCGGCACCGACGGTCAGGCCGCGCTCCAGCATGGCCTGGATCGGCGGGGCGTCCGCGGCGGCACCGGGACCGTAGCGGCGTACGAACGCCTCGCCCTGGAAGGACAGCCGGTTCTGCACGGACATGGCGCCGCCGAGGGCGGCGATGCGGTCGAGGCTGTCCGCGGAGACGGTCTCCGCATGGTCGAACAGCCACCGGTTGCCGGCCGGGAACAGCCCCTCCGCGGCGAGCTTCTCGAACACCGCCAGGTCTCGGCGGATGGTCTCGTCATAGGTGGCGTGCAGCCGGAATCCCCAGCCGTTCTCCATGAGGAGACGTACGGCCTTCTCGAATTCCGTTTCGTAGTCGGTGAGTTCCGGCCGTGGCTCGGCGAAGTTCTCGAAGTCCGCCGCCGCCCACGTCAGGTTCTCGCCCGCACCGTTGAGGCGCAGCCATTCGTCCCCGTCCTCGGGGCGGGCCATTTCGATCCAGCGGGTGAGATCGTCGATTTCCTGACCAGCGGTCTGCGGGAAGAGGTGATAGGCGATGCGCAGCGACAGCTGGCCGGCCTCCGCCAGTTCGACGACCGTGCTGTAGTTGTCGGGGAAGTTCTGGAACCCTCCGGCCGCGTCGATCGCCGATGTGAGGCCGAACCTGTTCAGTTCCCGCAGGAAGTGACGGGTGGAGGTCTTCTTGTCCTTCCCCTGCAGCACCGGGGCCTTGGCCAGGGTCGAGTAGAGGATGAGTGCGCTGGGGGCGGCCAGCAGCATGCCCGTGGGCTCACCGTTCCGGCCCCGTACGATCTGGCCGCCCTTGGGGTCGGGGGTGTCCCGGGTGAATCCGGCGGCCTTGAGAGCCGCCCGGTTGAGCACCGCCGACTGGTACAGGTGCAGGACGAACACCGGGGTGTCCGGCGCGGCGGCGTTCAGCTCGGCGACGGTCGGCAGCCGCCGCTCGGCGAACTGCTCGGCCGACCATCCGCCCACCACCCGCACCCACTGGCCCTTGGGCGTACGGGCCGCCTGCTCACGCAGCATCGCCAGACCCTGGCGCAGCGTGGGGACACCGTCCCAGCGCAACTCCAGTACGTAGTTGAGCCCGCCCCGGATGACATGCAGATGAGCGTCGTTGAGGCCGGGAACCATCCGGCGGCCGACGGCGTCGACCACCTTCGTGTCCGGTCCGACGTGGGAGGCGACGTCGTTGTCGTCGCCGACGACCGTGATGACACCGTCGCGGATGGCGATCGCCTCGGCCTGCGGGCGGACCGGGTCTTGGGTGTGGATCTTCGCGTTGCGGACGACCAGGTCCGCGGCGTTGTCGGTGGCGCGGGGAACCAGCCCACCGACCGGCATCGTGGACACCTTGCGACAACCTCCTGCTGGATGAACGACGTCGATGCATGTGCATCAACGTCCGCGTGCGTCGGCAGCGGTGGGCGGGAAGAGTCGGGGCATGCGCCATCACCGCGCGCATTCCGGGTGACCGTGCGATACACAGGTCGGGTCCCGGCGGCCCTCGACTGCTGCGCCGCCAAGTTATTGCGCGTCAAAGCGTCCGTGTATCCCGGCAGTGCACTGGATACGTTCCGACAGTGCACTGCCTCTCCGCGCGCACTGTGAGGTCAACTCCCGTGCGCTCTTGGGCAATTTCCGCCGCCTGTGCGGCTTAGCGTGACGATCGACGGTTCCGCAGACGTCTGCGCCTGCCCCGAGCCGCCGCACCTCGCCGGAGAGACCGGCCCACCACATGAACCCGGGAGAGAGACATGTCCGACTCCGACGCCGTCGTACCGGTCCAGCCGGTCCTGGAGCCGGCTGCAGCCGCGTTCGCCGAGGCCACGGCCCACCCGCCCTACCTCTTCGACCTGCCCCCGGTGGAGGGCCGCAAGGCGGTCGACGAGGTGCAGTCCGGCGAGATCGAGATGCCGGCGATCGACGAGGAGTGGATCACCGTCCCGGGCGGTCCGACGGGCAGTGTCCGGGCCCGCCTCGTCAAGCCCGCCGGCGCCGAGGGGACCCTGCCGGTGATCCTCTACATCCATGGCGCGGGCTGGGTGTTCGGCAATGCCCACACACACGACCGCCTGGTACGCGAACTCGCCGTCGGCGCAGGCGCCGCCGTGGTGTTCCCCGAGTACGACCTGTCCCCCGAGGCCCGCTACCCGGTCGCCATCGAGCAGAACTACACCGTCGCGCGGTGGGTCGTGGAGCAGGGTGCGTCCAAGGGCCTCGACGGCTCCCGGCTGGCCGTGGCCGGCGACTCCGTCGGCGGCAACATGACCGCCGCGCTCACCCTGATGGCCAAGGAGCGCGGTGGGATCCCGCTGGTGCAGCAGGTGCTGTTCTACCCGGTGACCGACGCGCACTTCGACACCGGCTCCTACCACCAGTTCGCCACCGGCTACTTCCTGCGCCGCGACGGCATGCAGTGCTTCTGGGACCAGTACACGACCGACGAGGCCGAGCGCGCCCAGATCACCGCCTCCCCGCTGTGCGCCACCACCGAGCAGCTCACCGGCCTGCCCCCGGCATTGGTCATCACCGGCGAGGCCGACGTGCTCCGCGACGAGGGCGAGGCGTACGCCAACAAGCTGCGTGCGGCCGGCGTCCCGGTCACCGCCGTGCGCTTCCAGGGCATCATCCACGACTTCGTGATGCTCAACGCCCTGCGCGAGACCCACGCCGCCGGGGCCGCCATCACGCTGGCCACCGGCGTCCTGCGCACGGCGCTCCACGCGGGCTGACCCGGCGGCATGGCGTCCGCGCGGACGGACACTCCGTACGGTGTCCGTCCGCGCGGCCCCTTCGCCTTGGCCCAGGGCTGGACCCCGCCGCGCGATCTGGTCACCGACGCGGCATCGTCACCCACCCGACCAGGCCTGTCAGAAGCACACCGGCGACCAGCGCGGGCGCCGGGGACCAGGCGGCCATCAGGACACCGACCGCGGCGAGGGGGAACGGAATCCGCTCGGCCAGGCTCCTTTGGTGCGGCCGTAGGTGCACGACCCAGACCGTGATCAGGAAAACGGCCGCCGGAACAGTGACCGCGGCGCCGGCAGCAATCGACGAGGCTTCGGCGCGGTGCGTGACGTGATCGGCGTACGCGGCCAGGCCGGCGCCCTCCGCGGTCGCCGAGGCGAAGATCAGGTAGTGGCCGTAGGCCCAGGAGAATCTCCTGCGATGCGCCTGGTGCGTCGTGGCGAGCAGCGTGTGCGCGGGTCGGGTGAAGTACAGCCACCACATGGCGTAGGCCACGAGCAGCCCGCCCGCCGCCAGCGCGTACAGCGAACCGGTGCCGTGATGCCGGTCGAAGGCGCTGCGCACGGCGACGGTGGCGGCTGCGACGCACTCGCCGAGGACGATGAGGGTGAACAGTTCGTAGCGCTCGGCGATGTGGCGCGGGTGCCAGGGCGTCATCCCGGCGGACTGCGCCCACACCGGCACGGACACCTCGGCCACGATCATCACCACGATGCCCGGCAGCCGCACCGGATCCGGGACGAAGAGCAGCCCTACCCAGCCGAGCTGACACCACATCACCCCCGTGGCGAAGCGCAGCGTGGTCCTCCGCCGGGCGGGATCGGACAACGCGGCACGCAGCCACAGCGCGGCCAATGTCGTCCGCAGCACGACGTACCCGAGCGTGATGATGTGCAGATCCCCGTCCTCGAACGCGCGGCGCACACCGGCGGCAAGGACGAGTGAGCCCGTGATCTGCACCAGCACCGTCAGCCGGTACGTGACATCGTCCGGGTCATAGGCGGAGGCGAACCAGGTGAAGTTCATCCATGCCCACCAGATGGTGAAGAAGACCAGCGCGAAGCGCAGCGCACCGCCGGCGTAGTCCCCCTCCGTCAGCGCCTCACGCAGACTCGTGGACGCCTGCGCCACCGCGACGACGAAACACAGGTCGAAGAAGAGCTCCAGCGAGGTGGCGGTCCGGTGCGGCTCGTCGGGGTTGCGGCCCACCATGGTGCGCCACCGCCTGGCACCCGGGTCCGTCTGCAGGGTCGAGGTGCGGTTCAGCGGAGGGCTCCCAGGGCCGTCTCGATGGTCCGGTGGAAGGTGGGGTAGGTGTAGATCATGTGTTGAAGCCGGTCGACGGGTACCTCGGCATGGACGGCCACGTTCAGACCGTGCAGCACCTCGCCGCCCGCCGGCCCGGCCGAGGTCGCACCGACCAGCACGCCCCGGTCGGCATCTTCGACGAGCTTGATGAATCCCTCGTTGCCCGGCCCGTGGATCCAGCCGCGGGTGGAGGAAGCGATGGTCACCACGCTGGTGCGCACGCGCAGGCCCTGCTCGCGCGCCTGTCGCTCCGTCAACCCCACGGCCCCGATCTCCGGATCGGTGAAGGTGACGCGGGGCAGCGCCCGGTAGTCGGCGTCAGGACCGGCCTGCCCGAGGATGTCCCGGACGGCGATCTCCGCCTGGTACATCGACACATGGGTGAACGAGCCCCGGCCGGTGATGTCGCCGACTGCCCACAGCCCCTCCCCGGCCCGCATCTGCCCATCCGTGCGAACGGACCCCGCTGACGGGTCGAGGCCCACCGTGTCGACCGCCAGCGGGGTCAGGTCGGCGTGGCGTCCGGTGGCGACCAGGAGCCGTTCGGCAGTCAGCAGCTGTCCATTGCCCTCAAGGCGCACGGTGAATTCGGTGCCGCCATGGCTGATCTGCCGCACCCGCGTGCCCGTGAGGACGGTGACACCGTCTGCGCGTAGCGCGTCGGTGGCAAGCTCCCCTGCTTCGGGCTCCTCCTGCGGCAGCAGCCGGTCCTGCCCCTCGATCACCGTGACCGCGCACTTGAAGCGGGCGAAAACCTGGGCGAGTTCGACGCCGATGGCCCCTCCGCCGAGCACCACCATGGACGCCGGTAGTTCCTTCGCGGCCATGGCGTCCCGGTTGGTCCAGTACGGCGTTCCTTGCAGACCCGGCACGGGCGGGATCCGGGGCCGGGTACCGGTGGCCAGCACGACACCGCACCTGGCCTCGAACGTACGGTCGCCGACCGCCACCCGGCGCGGCCCGGCAAGGCGCCCCGTCCCCCGGACGAGCCGACCGCCCTTCGCCGCGAAGCGGTCCGCGGCCACCTGGTCGTTCCAGTCGGCAGTGGCCTCCTCGCGGATCCGTCCGGCGACCCTGGCCCAGTCCGGAGTCACCACCGCCTCACCGGCGAGGGCGGAAACCCGGCCCGCCTCGGCGAGCAGGTTCCCGGCGCGGATCATCATCTTGGTGGGCACGCATGCCCAGTACGGACACTCGCCTCCGACGAGTTCCGCCTCGACCCCCACCACGTCCAGTCCCGCTTCGGCCAGCGTGCCGGCGACGTACTCGCCGCCTGGTCCCAGCCCCAGGACCACCACATCCGCCTGCTCGATCGCGCTCATGCCTCTCCTCGTTCCGCCCGTTCTCCGGGCATGGACTGTCCCGCTGACGCTAGAGCGGCCTGACGGCGGTCCGAGTCCGCCGGCGCACAGAGGCTTGCCCGAGAGCGAACGCCGTGGACAAGGACCGGACGCAGTGCGCTGGCGGGCACCACGGCATGCACTGCCGGTCAAGACGCCCCCCGACCGGGCACCTAGCGTCACCGGGGTACACACAGCACGGCACCGCAGGAGGCGGATCATGACCAGCAACTCCCCGTCCACACACGGCAGTCAGCCCTGGCTGCATCAGAAGGGCGAGGTGATCCAAGAGTTCGGGACCGTCAAGCAGTTCCCGGTCGCCCTGTCCTACGAGGCGCGGATGTACTCCTGTCAGCGCCTGAACAAGGTCCTCGCGGACACGCAGATCCTCTACGGCCTTTACAAGAAGCACCACTGGCTGATGCGCGGGGCGACCTTCTACCAGCTGCACTTGGTCCTGGACAAGCACGCGGGCGAACAGCTCGAAATCATCGACACCCTCGCCGAACGCGTCCAGTCCTTGGGCGGCGTCGCGGTGGGAGATCCCCGGCACGTCGTCGAGATCACGTCGATCCCGCGACCCCCGGACGGGGTGGAAGAGGTGCCGGCCATGCTGTCCCGGCTGCTCGAGGCCCACGAGACCATCCTCATCGATGCCCACGACGCCGCCGCCCGGACCGCCGAGTACGGTGACGACGGCACCGTCGACCTGCTGGTGTCCCAAGTGATCCGGACCGGCGAACGGCAGACGTGGTTCCTGGCCGAGCATCTGGTCGACACACCATTGGTTCGCGTCTGAGGAATGGCTGCGGCCTCGGACCGTCGGGCCAATGTGACCGGGTACCTGGCTCTGATCGGCGCTCCCGCACGACGCCCCGCCGTCCGCATACGCCGCAGCGAAGATCGAAGCCCGTCGCCCTCGCGCCGGACGGAGCGCTGCTCGACCGGAGGCGGATGACGGATCTGCGGCAGACGGAGGTCGTCGTCGCGGTGGGGGACACGGATGGTTTCACGGCGGACTGCATGTGGTGCAGTCCGCCGTGTCCAGCACGGCCCGCGCCCTTGAACGCGAACTGGGCACCCGCTTGCTCGGCCGCACCACACACCGCGTCGCCCTCACCCCGGCCGGCGAGGCGTTCGTCCCCGCCGCGCGCGACGCTCCGGGCCGCCGAGCTGGCCCGGGAAGCGATCGATGCCGTACGGGGGCAGCTGCGCGGGCGGGTGACGGTCGGCGCGATGCAGGGGGTATGGGCGGGAATCCACTACGCCCTGGCCGCGCTGCGTGCGGAACATCCGGGGGAGGCGCCATTCGGTGTCATCCCGGCGAACACCCGCCGGGGCGCCGCCAGCATGACGGCGGCGGGGACGCCGCGCGGCCGTCACGGACGCGATCCCATCGCCTTCGTGGGCCGGCCCAGTCGGCAAGCAGCGCCGTCATGCATCGCCACTGCGCGGTCTGGGGGTGTGGCGGCTCCGCTTGCGATGACCAGGGCGCGCGAAAAGAACGCTGTGGGACCACTTCCCGTGCACGCGCGGTCATCCCGTCCATGCAACGGACTCCTACTGTTCGAGACCCACTCAATCACCTGATAACTGGAGGAACCTTGCAGTTCGGAATCTTCACGGTCGGCGACGTCACGCCGGACCCCACCACGGGCCGAACGCCGACCGAGCGCGACCGCATCAAGGCCATGGTCGCCATCGCCCTGAAGGCCGAGGAGGTCGGGCTGGACGTCTTCGCCACCGGCGAGCACCACAACCCGCCGTTCGTGCCGTCCTCGCCGACCACGATGCTCGGGTACATAGCCGCGCGGACCGAGAAGCTGGTCCTCTCCACCTCCACCACTCTGATCACCACCAACGACCCGGTGAAGATCGCGGAGGACTTCGCGATGCTCCAGCACCTCGCGGACGGCCGGGTCGACGTGATGATGGGACGCGGCAACACCGGGCCGGTCTACCCCTGGTTCGGCCAGGACATCCGGCAGGGCATCAACATCGCCATCGAGAACTACGCCCTGCTGCACCGGCTGTGGCGCGAGGACGTCGTCGACTGGGAGGGGAAGTTCCGCACCCCGCTGCAGGGCTTCACCTCCACCCCGCGCCCGCTGGACGGCGTACCGCCCTTCGTCTGGCACGGCTCCATCCGCTCGCCGGAGATCGCCGAACAGGCCGCGTACTACGGGGACGGCTTCTTCCACAACAACATCTTCTGGCCCGCCGACCACACCAAGCGGATGGTCGAGCTGTACCGGACCCGGTACGCCCACCACGGCCACGGCACGCCCGAGCAGGCGATCGTCGGGCTCGGCGGCCAGGTCTTCATGCGGAGGAGTTCGCAGGACGCCGTGCGCGAGTTCCGGCCGTACTTCGACAACGCACCGGTGTACGGCCACGGGCCCTCCCTGGAGGACTTCACCGCCCAGACCCCGCTGACCGTCGGCTCCCCGCAGCAGGTCATCGAGGAGACCCTGGCCTTCCGCGAGTACGCCGGCGACTACCAGCGCCAGCTGTTCCTGATGGACCACGCGGGGCTGCCACTGAAGACCGTGCTGGAGCAGATCGACCTGCTCGGCGAGGAGGTCGTACCGGTCCTGCGCAAGGAGTTCGCGAACGGGCGGTTGGCCGATGTGCCGGACGCGCCGACCCACCAGTCCCTGCTCGCCGCCGGTTCGGAAGCACTGTCGGAAGGGGGGACCGTCGCATGAAGCTCGTCGTGGTATCCGCGGGTCTGAGCACCCCCTCGTCCACACGCCTGCTGGCCGACCGTCTCACCGACGCGGTCCGTGACGAACTCGCCGACCAAGGCCACAAGGCGGAAGCGAATGTCATCGAGTTGCGCGGCCTGGCTGTCGCCATCGCCAACAACCTCGTCACCGGTTTTCCCCCACCGCAGCTGGCCGACGCGATCGAAGCGGTGACGAGCGTCGACGGCCTGGTCGCCGTGACACCGGTGTTCAGCGCCTCGTACAGCGGGCTGTTCAAGTCCTTCTTCGACCTGATCGATCCGGGTGCCCTCACGGGCAAGCCGGTCCTGATCGGGGCGACGGGCGGTACGCCCCGCCACTCGCTTGTCCTGGATCACGCGCTGCGCCCGCTCTTCGTCTACCTGCGGACCATGGTCCTCCCGACCGGCGTGTACGCGGCGTCGGAGGACTGGGGATCAGGCAGCGACGCGCACACGGATGGTCTGCCGGCACGCATACGGCGGGCAGGCCGGGAGATGGCGTCGATCCTGGCTGCCAGAGCAGCTCATCCTGTGCCCGAGGACGACCCCACCTTGGCCAAGAGGCAACTCTCCGACCTGCGCTTCGACTGAGCGCTCGGCTCGGGCAGCTGTCGACCGTCGAGCGGAAGAGCCACCACCACGGCGCCCGCAGACCGAAAGGGACAGCCTGGTGAGGTTGACCAGGGACGCGGTACCCCCGGCCCATCCGTGCTCGGCGAGGTCGGGTCGGCGACCAGGGCCCGCCGGGCCTGATCGCGGTGCTCATTGAAGTGGATGCTTTCGTAGGGGGCGTTGCATGACGCGGCGCAAACGCTGTCCCGGAACCCTCGATAGTGGGCACGGGCGTGCCCACTCCTCCGTTGCGGTCGCTGAGCCTGCTGCACCGGTAAACGAGGGTGCTCCTCCCAGCGTCGTACGCCCGCCCGCCGGCCCCCTATCGGCACGGGCGGGTTCTAGCGGGTCCAACGATTCTCGTTCCCTCGCCCCGTTTCGCGCGCGCAGTGTGTCACCAGCGTGCCGGCCACGACGCTGCGAGCCCCGGTTGCCTGCTTGCGGGAGTTGGCTCATCGGCGTCCATGGTCGGCTTGCCCAGTCCCATCTATGAGTGATGGTGAGCCCAGAAACACAGGAGGCCAGTTCTTCCGGCCCGCGAACGTCCTTGAACTGCTACTGGCTGCAAGCCGATGCTGACAGGGACACCCGGCGGCTCCACGTTGGCGCGTGGCCTGCCCGCACAACGGTGCCCCTCATGGGGGCGCCGGCTTCGTCGTACCCGTACCAGCCATTACCACCAGAGGATTTCGGTCCTGGTGTGGTGTGGGCCGGCCAGTGTCGGAAGGGGCGGCTGCTCCGTCACTGTGCCCTATGCCGGGTCCAGCCAGCCGCCCCGGGCTTACTGTGCCAGTCGTTCCTGCGCGATGTGGCCGTTTGGGGGAGTAGACAGCGACGGTGGCGGATGCGTGCCGGTGGGCTTGTTTCTGTTGCAGGCGCTGTGTGCGGGCCCGCTGGGGTCGGGGGATGAGGCCTGCCGGGTAACGAGAGGACGAGTGCTGTGGTGGAGTACTTCGAACTTGTCTGCGACGAGGCGTCGAGTGATGTGGTTCTTGTGGAGTCGGGGCGTGACGTCGTTGAGGTGGTGAAGGTGCTGCGCCGGTACACGGGGCTGAGCTTGTGGCACAGCAAGCTCCTCACCAGGGACGTGCCGGCAACGGTCCTCGAAGACGTTTCACCAGAGCTCGCAGATGCCGTGGTGGCAGTGCTGCGGGAGGCGGGCGCTGTTGCTGAAGCGAGGCAGAAGCCCGTCTGACGGCTGGTGAGCCACGGTCGTAGCTGTTGAGCAGACTGCGGGATCGGGGGGAACGGCGAATCCGGTCCCGCAGCTTCATGCGCCCAATCCGACAGAGCCAGCCGTTTGTAGCTGCCCGGAAATCCTCGAAGGACATCCCCAGCCCGCGGGAATAGACGAGTTCGGGCAGCACCCGCCGATGTCACGGGGCTGCCTGCCGTCGGGGACGCCACCGCATGGAGACGCGCCAAGGTCCAAGACGCTGGCTACGGCATCAGGTGGCGGGGCGGGCCAGCCCCCGTTGCTGACACGCGGGCCACGCTCAGCGTGCCTCCCGTACTCGTCGATACCGAGGCCGGCACCAGGCAGGCGCCTTCGAGACCCGTCGAGAAGTGGGGTCGAACGGCGAGCAGCCTTCCCGCAATGGCTACACACCTACAATCACCACCGCGGGACACACCGCGCTCGCAGGCAAGCCACCCGCCAGCCGTGTCCTGGCTTTATTCGCGGGGCGTGACAGCGGTTGTACGCGGGTTTGGGAGGCACCCCGATCCACGGTCGGGTGATGTTCACGAGTTTTGACAGCACTGAGTTCCTGCCGGGGCGGCATCGAGATGCTCCTTGTGAAAGTTGCTGTTAATGCCGCAGGCGACGTGGTTCTTGCCGATCGCTGGGGTGGGTCTGTCCAGTCGTCGGCGGGGCGTTCGCCGCTTCGACCGTTCCGCGTCCTAGCCGGTCTCCAGTACGGCGTGCCCCAGAGCGAGTAGGGCCTACGTCTGTGTCTTGGCTCCCGGCCGGTGACTCGCTCCGGGGGTTTTCCCCAGTACAGAAGGGGGCTGGCGATACCATCGACCGACCCGTTGCCTGGATGGTGCGGCAAGTTTCGGCCGACGAGGCTGAACGCGCACGGATCACCAAGCTGGGCTGCGCAGGAGTGGAGTACTGACGTTCTCTACCGATTGCCATGTCATTGGTGACGAAAGGGCTGGACAACTTCGCGCAGACTGTCAAAGGCGGCGACAGACGGTCACTCAAAGCTCCATAGGTGGCTACTCAGTGGCTTCGCTGGTGCGGGCGGTGACGCCCGTGCCGCGGCCGCCGCGATCCGGGCCCGCGTTGCCGCTGTGGTCGACGTCGCATTGGCGGCCGTCGACGTCACCGCGATGGTGTTCGTGATGAACGGCGGCGGCCGGTTCCATTGCCATCACCTGCTCGTTGAAGCCCGTCGTCACCTCGCTCTCCTCCTGCGCGGTCGTCGCCGCGAGCCGGGCCTGGACGACGCGATCGTGGACGCCGCGCTCGCCACGAACTGCCTGGACATCAGCGAGCAGAAGACGCTGCGCGGCCGGATGCCGGTCTACCGCCTCCAGCCGAACCCCGAAATCAGCCCGGCGCCTCAGAGGCTGGTGGCTGCATGGACCTGGGTGAGGTGGATCAGGATGTCGTATGCCGGGGTGATGGCGAGAGTGGGCAGCGGGTCCTTCTTGAAGGACGAGCCGGCATCGTAGGTGGGGCGGGGGGTGTTCAGCCAGGTGCGGCCCGCGGCGGGCAGGGTGCGCAGGTCGAGGTAGTAGTCGCGGTAGCGCACCTTGTCCAGGGTGTACTCCTGCATGTCGGGGGTGGCGGCGGGGACCGTGACCTTGTTCCAGGGGCTGCCGAGGGTGGTCGCGGTGAGGAAGGAGCCGCGGTCGAAGGTGAAGCCGATGGCGGCGTAGTCCCGGCCGAGGGCCTTGCGCAGGTAGACGCCCTGGGTGGTCGGGTACGTCACCGGGTCGCTGGACAGGTAGCCCACGTGGCCGTTGTGCGCCGAGAGCAGAATCTTGTCGCCGGTGCGACGGTGCCACCAGGCGGTGTTGTCGGCCATGACCCGGTCACGGAAGTGCTCCGCTTCGGAGACCGACGCCGGGTCGGAGAGGTCGAGCGCGGCGAACTCGAAGGTCTGGGCGATGCTCCGGGCGTGCTGCTCGGCCCATTCGTAGGCGTCGCCGCCGGCCCCCTTGTTCGCGGTGACCAGGTCGAACGCCTGCTGGGCGGTGGTGGCGTTCAGACGGCGTTCGGCAACGGGCTTGCGCAGGTACGCGAAGACGTCGTCCAGGGGCCGCAGGCCCGCGTACAGCTTTTCGAGGCGCGCGACGTCCTGGGGGCGGTTCACGCGGACGTACGAGAGCACCCGGTCGAAGACAGCGTCGCCGAGCTTGGGCGCCCCGATGTCGTTCCCCATGAAGTGGACCTTGCGGTCGGGGTGGCGGTCGTTGTACTGCCGCATCCAGCTGATGAGGCTGACGAACTCCTCGCGCTCCCAGGGCGATCCGGCCAGAGTCTCCTTGGCCACCTGCCGAGCGTCACCCGGGCCGCCCTGGACGTACTCGTCGATCCGCAGACCGGCCGTCCAGCTCATCTCCAGGGCGAAGGTGGTGAAGCCCTTCTCCTCGACGAGGTGGCTGAAGACGCGCTGCTTCATGGCAAAGAACTCGTGCGAGCCGTGGGTCGCCTCGCCCAGTCCGACCACCTTGGTGTCGCCGATCATGGCGTCCAGCGCCCGCAGGTCGGAGGTGCTGCCGCCCGGTTCCGTCGAGCGCAGGGGGTGGGCGGCACGGTCCAGCGCGCGGAGCGCGGCGGCCTGCTGGTCCTCCGCCCCCGTGCGGGCGGGTGCGGCAGGTGCGCCGGTCGCGGCGGAGGCGATCGGCGCCAGCAGGGCCACGGCTGCGAGGCCGGCCGTTGCTGCGAGCAGCAGCCTCCGTCTGCCGATCGCTTGCTGGTGTACGGCCATGATGAACTCCTCGGCTCGGTCTCGTTTTCCGGACGGTGAAGCGATCATGGCCTGGGCGAGCGTGGACCACGCTGGTGGCCTCCCCCGGGTTCGGCCGGGGGATATCCCCCCTTCGCCACGTCCTCGGGGCTCTGCGGCTGGAGCGGTCAGAACGCATGGGAAAGGCTCGTCCTCGCTGGGGACGGACACTTGCGCCCCTGACGCGTGGCTTTATTCGCGGGGCGTGACAGCGGTTGTACGCGGGTTTGGGAGGCACCCCGATCCACGGTCGGGTGATGTTCACGAGTTTTGACAGCACTGAGTTCTTGCCGGGGCGGCATCGAGATGCTCCTTGTGAAAGTTGCTGTTAATGCCGCAGGCGACGTGGTTCTTGCCGATCGCTGGGGTGGGTCTGTCCAGTCGTCGGCGGGGCGTTCGCCGCTTCGACCGTTCCGCGTCCTAGCCGGTCTCCAGTACGGCGTGCCCCAGCGCGAGTAGGGCCTACGTCTGTGTCTTGGCTCCCGGCCGGTGACTCGCTCCGGGGGTTTTCCCCAGTACAGAAGGGGGCTGGCGATACCATCGACCGACCCGTTGCCTGGATGGTGCGGCAAGTTTCGGCCGACGAGGCTGAACGCGCACGGATCACCAAGCAAAAGGAAACCCTCTGTGTTCAGCTTCAAGCCGCCGCGCCGCCGTTCCGCCCGCACCGCTGCCGTCGGCGCTCTCGCCGCCGCGGCCTGCGTCACTGTCATGGCCGGCAGCGCGGGAGCCATCGTCAACGGGTCGGACTCCACCGAGAGGTACCCGTTCATGGCCGTCATCCCGTCGTCGGCCCCGGACCAGGGTCTGATCGATGGGAACTGCGGGGCGTCCCTGATCGATCCGCAGTGGGTGCTGACGGCGGCCCACTGCGTGAAGGTGGAGGGGCTCAAGCTGGACGGCATCGTGCGGGTCGGCAGCGACCACCGCAAGTCCGGTGGCACCGTCCGGAAGATCGACCGGACCTTCGTCCACCCCGGCTACGTGAACGGCGACAACAAGGTCGCCAACAAGAACGACATCGCGCTGATACGCCTGGACCGCCCGGTCGCCCAGAAGCCCATCAAGATCGCCGAGCAGGCAGGGCCGCCCGGCACACCGACCCGGCTCCTGGGCTTCGGCACCACCGTCGACACCGAGTTGACGTTCCCGGACCGACTGCAGGAGCTGAACACCCGCAGGGGCACCGAGTCCGAGTGCGCGCCCGGCTACGCGGACCGGACCCGGCTGTGCACGATCACCACCGTGCCCAAGGCCATGGCGTGCCACGGGGACTCCGGCGGACCGCAGGTCCAAAAGGGCCGGAACGGCCGCTGGGAACTGATCGGCGTCACCTCCGGGCCCGGCGCCCCGAACGTGCCGTGCTCGCAGGGCCCCGGCCTCTACACCAGCGCGCCCGCCTACGCGGGCTGGATCAACAAGACCATGAAGACCAACAGCGCTCCGTCGACCGCGGCCAAGGGCTCCGACCTCGCCGAGACCGGCACGAACGACAACACCCCGGCGATCGTCGGCGTGGCCGCCACGCTGATCACCGCCGGTGGCGGCACCGCCCTCGCCGTACGCCGCCGCAAGACCCGCCACGCCGCCTGAGCGCACCCACCGCAACCCAAGACGGCGGCCCCTCGCCAGGGGCCGCCCTTCGCCGCGTTCTGCCCGTGACACGGCACTGCCGTCATTTCTCGTGAACCTCCCCGAGCCGGCTGGTGACCGACTGCTGCCGGAACTCATCGACAAACGCTGTCGCTGGAAGTGAACGAAGCCAGTGTCCCCAACCTCAGGGCGATACACCTAGATCAACCGCCGTTTACCAGGACAATCAACGCACCACCTCTTATCTTGGTGAAGATGGCAAGAACGTGAGTGATGGCGCGTGCCATCCCGTGCGCACGTGCTGTGGGGACGGTGTGCAAGGTGGATTCTGCGCATGTGGGCGGTCGGCCTGGTGGGCGGCCTACGTGGCCACCGTTCGTAGTGGCTGAGCCACAGTCCGGGACCCCGCTCGCCACGGTGCTCGTCGATCCCGACGGGCGGATCCAGCGCTGGAGCGACGGCGCACGGGCACTGACCGGCTATCCGGATCAGGAGGTCATCGGCCGGGACGCGGCGCTGCTCGCCGACCGGACGAGGCTGCGGGGAGGTGCGCTCGTCCAGGCACTGCTGCGCACCGCCGGCAGCCTGCACACCGATTGGCTCCGCTGCCGCGACGGCACCTGCCGCAGTGTCACCTGGCACTCCGTGCCGGTTCCGCTGGCGACCGGTACGGGCCTACTCGCCGTGGCGGTGCCCGAGGCACGGGTGACCAGCCAGGGCCACCCGGTCACGCTCGACCGTCTTCTGCATTGCTCACCCGTCGGCCTGGCGGTGGCCGACACGGAACTGCGCTTCGTGTACGTCAACAAGACGTACGCCCACGTGCATCGCATCCCCGTCGAACAGCATCTGGGCCGGTCCGTCCTTGAAGTTCTGGACCTGCCCGATCCGGAAGCGATGGAAAAGTTGCTGCGCCGCATTGTGGACAGAGGGGAGACCGTCGAGAACCTCCGGGTGGCGGCCAACAGGCC
Organism: Streptomyces sp. NPDC059649; assembly: GCF_042734445.1. NCBI lineage: Bacteria > Bacillati > Actinomycetota > Actinomycetes > Kitasatosporales > Streptomycetaceae > Streptomyces > Streptomyces sp. NPDC059649. The sequence continues at coordinate 18,595 of NZ_JBHWDV010000017.1, read as the reverse complement.
GGACGGCGATCCGTACGAGGTCCTCGGAAACCTGTTCCCGCTTCATGGGCCCGACGGCAGGGTCATGGGCGTAGCAGCCCTCGTCTACGAGTTGACGGAGGGCGGAGACGAATTCCTGGACACCGCTCACGGGCGGCGCAGGCTGGAATTGCTGGGCCGGGTCAGTGCCAGGCTCGGTCAGGGGTTGGACCCGCGAACCGTCGCGACCGAGCTGGTGGCGGCCTGCGTTCCGGGATTCGCCGAAGCTGTCGAGGTCGATCTGCTGGAGAGCGCGGCGCAGCCGACCGCCGATTCCTTCGATACCCGTGCGGCGGAGTCCGGCGCGCAGCCCGCTGCCCCACCGGAGCCTCTCTTCCACCCGCTGAATCTCACGTCAGGCGCCAGCAGGCCACGTCCCGAGGACGAGCTGCCGCAGCCACGTCCGACACTCCGGGCCGCCGCCCAGTGCGTCAGCTCGGCGCAGCCTGTGGCATTCGAGACCGCGAAGAAGGACGGGTCCGCACTGCACGGCATGGCGGTGCCGCTGATCGCGGTCGGCAGGATGATCGGAGCTGTGACCTTCCTACGGCAGGTGGAGGCCTTCAGTTCCGAGGACATTCTCCTGGCGCGCGAGATCGCGGCCCGTACTGCCACCGCGATCGACAACGCGCTGCTCTATCGACGCGAACGGCTGGCTGCTCTCGCGCTCCAGCGCCACCTGCTCCCCACCCAGTTGCCATCGGCGAAGTGGTTCCAACTGGCGTACCGCTACCGTCCGGCCGAAGACGACTCCTTGGCCGGGGGCGACTGGTACGACGCGGTGGCCCTCCCGGGCGGCCGGATCGGGTTGGGGATCGGTGACGTGATCGGCCATGGCGTGGGCGCCGCCGCCGCGATGGGCTGCTACCGCTCCTCGGTGCACGCGCTGCTGGCCGTGGGGCTGCCGCCAGGGCAACTGCTCACCCGCTTGGACGGGTTGTTCGCCGGCATCGACGGCGAACTCGCCGCGACGTGTACCTGCGTCGTGTACGACGGGGGTGTGGGACGCTGCCGCATCGCACTCGCCGGACACCCGCCCCCTCTGTTGGTCATGCCGGACGGATCAGTGGCCGTGCTCGGGTGCGAGCCAGGGCCGCCCGTGGGGATGGGCCTCCACGACGTGTACGCCGACGAGGAATACCGCGTCCCGCCAGGGAGTCTGATAGTCCTCTACACGGACGGGATGATCGAAGACCGCAAAGCGGTTCTGGACCTCGACCAGGGAATCGCGCTCCTGAGCCGTGCCGTCCGCGACCCGAAGGCACCCCTGGACGAGATCTGTGACGCGATGACGGCGGTACGTCCGGCCAGCTCCGCGGACGACGCCGCGCTCCTTGTCGCACGACTGGGCCGGCTCTGAACGCTGCTGTTGTTTGGAGCCACAGCGGAAGCGACGATCGCATCGGACCCGAAGTGAAGTGTCGAGGCGACGCCGGGGAACCACTTCGCCAGGACGCTGTGTACGACGTTGCAGCAAGAGGCCTACCACAGGCTCGGTCAGGCGGCCCATCGCATCGGTGGTGCGGTGGAGAGTGAAGACGCCGTCGAGGTGGCGGGTGGTTTCGCGGCCGATGGCGTCGTGGTCGGAGGTGAGGACACGGCCGGAAGGGGTGAGGGTTGTGCGGTTGCCGACGGCGCTACTCCTTCTACATGAGCTTCGCCATGCCCGAGAAGCCACCGACGGGTCTGCTGCACGATCGGGTGACATCTGAACTGGCTTGCCCTGTAGGGCGGGTGGGAAGGATGTCGCTGTGCCCAAGCCTTATCCGGGGACCAGTCGCTTGTAGCAGCACAGGGCTACTGCGAGGCCGAGAAAAGCCAGGTAGTAACGGGGTAGCGTTCGTACCGGTGGTTGAGTCGGCATTAGCCGGCGGGCGGCCATCGTGAGCGTGATGTGGCGATGCCAGCCCTGGTAGTGGCGGACCTGGTAGTGATCGAGGCAGCATTCGCCCTTGCGCTTTCGAAGCATTCCTCGATGGTCCAGCGCGGGCCGACGACGGCGATGAGCTCGTTGAGTGTGGTCTCGTCAGGGGCGTAGGCGATGCAGTAGGCGGTCTCGTGCGGGTGGCTCCGGCTTGGACCGGTATACGCATCAGGCCCCGGGGTTCCCGGGGGCCTGATGGTCGGAGGTGGGCGTGGGGGCGGGAGCACCCTCGGGCCGGGGTGGCAGCAGCGGGCCGCAGTCCCACTGCTGGAAGATCAACCGGGTCTCGACGCGCGCCACTTCGGACCGCGAGGTGAACCCGTCGAGGACCAGTCGCTGAAGATCCGCCATGTCCGCCACCGCGACATGGACGAGATAGTCGTCGGGCCCGGTCAGATGGAAGACGGTAATGGACTCCGGCAGCGCCCGGATCCGCTCCACGAACGGCCCCACCAACTCCCGCCGATGCGGCCTGACCTGCACGGACAGCAGTGCCTCCAGGCCCCGGCCCAGCTTCGCCGGGTCCAGCCGCAGCTGATGGCCGAGAATCACTCCCGCGCGGCGCAGCCTGGTCACCCGGTCCAGGCAGGTCGACGGCGCGACACCGATCTGCGCGGCGAGATCGCGGTACGTCATCCGTGCGTCGTTCTGGAGCAGCCGCAGCAGATGGAGATCCACCGGATCGAGTACGACAGAATCGGCCATATTTCGAACGTAGCACGGGGTCCGGCCATCCGACCCCGTTCGGTGTTCAGACTCCTGGGCATGGACTCCGGCAGCTTTGACGCATATGACGTACCGGCCGACCCACAGGGATCCGGCCATGCTCTCGACGACACCGGTCGTCGTGTCCCGGGCGTGCCCGCACCCCGGGCGCTCGCCACCGAGGCGGTGCACGCCGGGCGGGACGACCTCGCGCGGCAGGGGGTGCACGCCCCGCCGATCGACCTGTCCACGACCTACCCCTCGCACGACAGCCGGGGCGAGGCCGCCCGGATAGACGCCTTCGCAACCGACGGTGCCGAACCGGAGGGCCCGCCCGTCTACGGCCGCCTCGGCAACCCGACCGTCGCCCGCTTCGAGACCGCCCTCGCGCGTCTTGAGGGCACCGAGAGCGCGGTTGCGTTCGCCACCGGGATGGCCGCGCTGAGCGCCATGCTGCTCGTACGCAGCGCAATGGGCCTGCGCCATGTCGTCGCCGTACGGCCGCTGTACGGATGCAGCGATCACCTGCTCACCGCAGGGCTGCTGGGCTCCGAGGTGACCTGGGTCGACCCGGCGGGCATCGCGGACGCGCTGCGCCCCGACACCGGCCTGGTGATGGTCGAAAGCCCGGCCAACCCGACCCTCGCCGAACTCGATCTGAGAGCCGTCGCGCACGCCTGCGGTTCCGTCCCGCTGCTCGCCGACAACACCTTCGCCACCCCCGTGCTGCAACGCCCCGTCGAGCAGGGAGCCCGTCTCGTCCTGCACAGCGCCACCAAATACCTGGGCGGCCACGGAGACGTCATGGGCGGCGTGGTGGCCTGCGACGAGGAGTTCGCCGGGCGGCTACGCCAGGTGCGGTTCGCCACGGGCGGAGTGCTACATCCGCTCGCCGGCTATCTGCTGCTCCGTGGTCTGTCGACGCTGCCCGTACGGGTCCGAGCCGCGTCCTCGAATGCGGCGGAGCTGGCCGGCCGGCTCGCCGCCGACCCACGCGTCACCCGCGTCCACTACCCGCGCATCGGAGGCGCCATGGTCGCCTTCGAGGTAGCCGGCGACCCCCACGATGTCATCGCGGGCGTCCGACTGATCACCCCGGCCGTGAGCCTCGGCAGCGTCGACACCCTCATCCAGCACCCCGCGTCCATCAGCCACCGCATCGTGGACGCCGACGACCGCCGCGGCGCGGGAGTCAGCGACCGGCTACTGCGGCTCTCGGTGGGGTTGGAGGACGTGGAGGACCTGTGGGCCGACCTCGACCAGGCGTTGGGGACGGCGCCGGGACCGGGCAGGGCCCTCCGGGAAGCGGCGGTCGCGAACAGGTAGAACCGCACAGGACGACGACCGGCCCGGTCGTCGTCCTGTGCGGTCGGACCAAGTACTCCAGCAGAGATTCGTGAGCTGGTTCTTCTTCGGTAATGGCAGCGTCGGGCCGAGGCGCGCGGATTGAACCGCGTCGCCTTCCAGCCGCTCCTTCTCGGCCTGCACATCACGGGACCTCAGACCGACTCTGGACCCGGCGAGCATGGCCGCAGGCGTGCGCCTCATGGCACGTCCGGGGCGTGGCTGCTTTTCCACCGTGATGCTCATTTGACGCTCCACGGCCCCGGCAGATCCCTTCCGGAGCCGAAACGCCGCCCCTGACCTGTATGTTTCCTCATGCTGGCCTGCGGCGACGTGTTTTCTGTGACGTCGCACGTGGAGTGCGTGGCGATTCTTGAGCCCGCTGCAAAGGGCGTCTGACCTGCGGTTTTCTCGGGTTTCTCAGGCGTGGCCGGATGTGCTCGACCTGTTTCCCGAAGTTCACCGCGTGGAGCATGTTGCAGGTCCCGCCACGTGTCTCACCTGCGGTTTCGCAGCGTGGGCGTAGTTCCGGAACGCTCTGCCTCAACTCCGTAAGAGACGGGTTCGAGAAATGTCTTGACGCTCGGTCGACGCTGATTCTGACGGAGCGTGAGGTGGTCGTCCTGGATCAGGTAGCGCGGGTCAATCGACTTTCGGGCTTGACCTGTCGAGTAGCGCGTTAGGGCTGTTTTTTGGGCGTCGAGCTCAAGGCAGCGATCCTTCCCGGCGGGGATCGACGCCCGTCGTCTGCCGCCCGGCCAACCGGCCGGGCGGCTCGACCGGTCGGTCGAAGGCGCCGAGCCCATTTCGGGGCGTGCACGCGAATCTTGGCCGAGACACTTGCCCCAAGAAAATCGGGGTGAGGGCCCGGTGGTGATGTTCCGGTCGAGGTGATCGCTGCACGAGTCGCATGCCCCTGGTCGATGATCAACGGCACGTCATCTCGCGGCCTGCTGTGCACGAACGCGTGGGTGAGTCCGCGCGGGGCCTCTCCGAAAGCGCAGCCCCGCGCTCAGCACACACTGAAGGTGGCGGTGCTGTAGAAAAGCCCCTTCTTGTCGCTGCCGATGTACATGTACCAGGCACCGCTGTAGTCGTCTCGGTGCGCGAGAGCGAGGTGGCCGAAGCACGCCGCAAGGCCGAAGAAGCCCGCAGACAACAGGAGGAGCAGAAGGCCAAGAAGCCGCACTGCGTCTCGCACACCGGAAACGAAATAGCCGGCCTCCTGCCCTGTGTCATGTCCGGCGGCGACGTGACTCCCGTCATCGACCCCACCCTCTCCGCCGCGGTATGGGAAGTTACCGGTCTCAACGACCTCAAGGAGTGCATCAAAAATCCCAACTTCGGAGCATGCACCGCCTTCGCCATCTCCGTCCTCCCCGTCGACAAGGTAAAGCTCCTCAAGAAGCTCGGCGAAGGTGTCGAAGACATCGCTGAAGGCTCACGTGTCGCCAAAAAGGTGAAGTGCTTCAAGTGCTTCCTCGCCGGCACCAAAGTACTCATGGCTGATCACTCGACGAAGAACATCGAGTCGATGAAGACCGGTGACGAGGTGATCGCCACCGACCCGATCAGCGGCCGCACAGGGAAGCAGACTGTCACCCGGCTCCTCGTCACGGAACACGACAAAAACTTCAACGAGCTCACCATCGCCACCCCTCAGGGCCTGCACCGCCTCGCCGTCACCAATGAGCACCCCTTCTGGTCACCCTCACAGAAGGCCTGGACCGAGGCCGCACACCTGCGTCCTGGCATGACACTCAGAACCGTCGAGGGCAGCGCGGTCACGATCAAGGGCAATCGTCCCTTCAGTGGAAACGCCAGGACGTACAACCTGACGGTCAACAACCTGCACACGTACTATGTACTCGCTGGTGAGACGCCGGTCCTCGTGCACAACAGCAACTGCCCTTGGACTTCTTACCGGAAATTCGATGCAGACGGCCATCCGGTGGATGGAACTCAGATTCCCACAAGCGAAGCTCTCGAGGCGGCGTAGAAGTGGATCGGCCCCGGCTATTCGGAAGCCCCGAACCCCAAGAAGCCGGGCAAGTTCATGATTGTCGAGAATCGGCACATCTACCTCGAATAGACCCTGAAAGTGGGGAGCCGTTGGTGGCACATCAACGGCTCCCCACTGCGCCACCAAAGGAAGTGACAGCTGCAATGGATCTTGTAATGAGCGTGCCAGAATTTCGCGTCGGCGAAGGACTGCGATTCGCCTGGGACGAAGATTTTGAGATTGAGTTGGAGGTCGGGTCGACAGAGGTGGTCATCAAGGCGAATCGCGCCGGATTGACTTCACTTGCCCGTCACCTGTTGACCCTTGCCCAGCAAGGCGTTCATGAAGGTGCGCATCTTCATCTCACGGCAGATCAAGAGATCGACTCTCCAATCGATCTCGTTCTTGAGCGCGTAGAGAAAGATTGATCTTCATGTGCCTGGCAGGCGGTGACGGCAGCGGGTGAGCTGTTCAGAGTTTCTCAACCGGTTCAAGGGCGGCCCGCTTTGTGCGGGCCGCCGCCCGCTCCTGGCTGCACCCTCGCTGCCGACGGCCCCGTACGACGCCGACCGCGCCTACCGGGGCGGACGGAAGCACCGTGGGCCGGGGCGGCATCGGCCAGGCCCACGGCGACGGCGAGGCGTTGAGTACCGGGCTGGCGGGGCGGTGGCCGCGGCCTTACCGCAGCCGGTCCCCGGCAAGATCGCGTGCACCAGGTCGCGCTGATACCAGGTGCCTGGCTTACCGCCGAGATGGGCCGGGTCGGCTGGGCCGACGGGGACGAACCCGGCTTTGATCAGCACCTCTTGGGGCGCGGCATTCTGGCGGACGGTGGCCGCTCGCAGTGTGCGTAACCGGCTCTGGATCACCGCCAGTTGGCACATCTCGCGGACGATTGTGGTCGCCACGCCTCGGCCGGCGACGTGCTGCGCGAACCGGTAGCCGAGTTCCGCAGTGTGGTCTTCGATGTCGACCAGGTTGAACCTGCCGAGTACCGAGCCGTCCTCGGTGACGAGCACGTGGAAGGCGCAGATGCCAGCCTCCTGCTCAGCCAACAAAGCGTTGTATCGGTCGGCGAACTGGTCGAAGAAGTCGTCGCCGCGGTCGGGGACCGAGACAGCGAAGTAGGCCCTGTTCTCGTATAGCTAGGGCGAGAGACATGTAGCTCAGCGTGATTTCATGGCCTCTGCTGGAGTACGGGCTCGGGGACAGCTGCGTTGCTCATGGAGGCGAAGTCGGTGTGGGCCTGTTCGACGGCTTCCGGGTACGCCTCCCGCTTGACGTGCTCGGCGAGCGCCCGGTAGATGCTGGCCACGGAGGGGCTCTGTCCCTTGCGCTTGCCGGTGGGGATGATCAGGTCGGGCTGGATCTGCTCGACGGGCTCGCCACGGGGCGCGGGCCGTATCGACGCGGTCGAGCTGTCGCAGCGCGAGCAGCCCGCCGATGCCTGGAACGACGGCCAGGACCTTGGCGGTGGCCGGGACGTGTTGGAGGCGCCAGGTCGCGATCACGACGAACAGGTAGGCGCAGCCGTGGGTGGGGCCCATCAAGGACGAGATGGGCTTGAGGTGGACGGTGAGGACGTTGGCCAGCATCATGATCAGCGAGGCCAGCTCGGCGTGAGCTGCGATGCGCAGATGGCGCGGAGACCGCAGGTGCACGGTCACACTCCTGTGGTGGAGCCGGGGCGGATGATCATCAGCACGGTGACTGTGGCCCAGAGCAGGTTGAAGATGCCGGTGAGCATGGCGATATGACCCGGTGTCGACGGGGTTGGCGCTGGCGAAGGCGAGGCGGAACTCGTCGTCTCGGCCAGAGCACGGTCCTGTGCCGGCAGGATCAGCAGGGCCAGTACGCCGGCGGCCGCCGCGGTCAGCAGGATCGAGATGATGAGCCAGGCGTCGCCGAGGACACCGAGACTGCTGGCCGTGGCGAAGCCGAAGAGGGGAACCGTGATGCCAAGGCCCGCGTAGACCCGGCAGATGCGGTGCAGCGTCCGAAGGGTCGTCTGGGCGTCGCCGTCGCCGCAGTCGCCGAGGGCACGGCGCAGCGTCGCGGGGAACATGCTCGCGGCGACGGTGACCGGGCCGACGGCGACGATGGCGGCCAGGACGTGCAGCGACAGGAGGAGCTTGGTCACGCCTGGTGCTCCGGGGCGGTCCGGCGCTCGCCGGTAACCGTCGAGGACGGAAGGCGGCCGGCTTTGGAGGTGCCCTGGAGCGTGTCGCCGTCGACCGTCACGTCGAACGCCAGGTTCAGCCGCATGGGCTTGGTGACGGCCTGCTTCCAGGTGAGCCGGTCGCCGTCGAGGGCGACGTCGTTCAGCGGTACTTCCTCGCCGGTTCCGTGGGCGACGCCGGTCAGGACGCCGTCCTGCTCACGGAGCTCGACCACGGCCTTCATCTTGCCGATGGGGGTGGAGATGGACAGGTTCCAGGTGCCTTCGAGGGACATGCTGACTGTTCTTCCTGACTGTGAAAGGGGGAGGGTGAGCGACTGGCCCGCGAAGGGCGCGGACCGAGTGTTCAGAGGGTGGCGGGCGTCGGCCCCTGGGCGCGCCAGACGGTGCCGCGCCGCTCGTGGGAGAAGAGCTCTTCGACGGCGTGCGCGACGCGTGGGCCCACCTCGCGCTCCAGCAGGTACAGGCCCAGATCGAGCCCGGAGGTGACACCGGCGCAGGTGATCAGGTCGCCGTCGTCCACGACGCGGGCGCGGACCGGGTGGGCGCCGGTGGCGTCCAGCATGTCGAGCCCCATGTGGTGGGTGGTGGCGTGGCGTCCCTCCAGCAGACCGGCCATGGCCAGGACGAGCGAGCCGCCGCAGACGGTGGCGACCGTGATGTCCGGGTCGTCCATTGCCTGCTTGAGGAGTGCGGGCAGCTCGGTGGTCAGCGTGCGGCCCAGCAGCACCGGTATGAACTCCTGCTGCTTCCACTCGCCGGCGCCCACCTCTTCTTCCGGAACCTCGCCGGGTTCGCCGACCCGGCCGGCGGCGCCCGGCACCAGGAGCAAGTCCGCACGCTTCAGGTCGAGGGCACTGGTGGCGCGCAGTGTCAGCCCTCCGGCGCCGCTGATCACCTCGCGCGGGCCTTCCGCGGAGACCATCTCGACGGTCACCGCTCCGTCCGACGCCGAGCCACCGGCGTGCAGGACCTCAAAGGGGGCGATGGCATCGAGCGGGTCGAAACCGTCGAACAGGACGACCTGGATGTGCATGGGTGTTCCTTCGGGTGTCGATTTCTCTCGGACGTTCTGAGTCAATCGGCTGCCGCCGTGATCGCCCAGTGGCACGAGTGACAGGTTTCAACGGGATAGCGCCAAGGGCTTCCGGAGTACTCAGAGCTGCGGTGACATGGAGCTGCCCGGATATCGGTCCGGAACCGTCAAGCCGATGAGGAGGTAGGTTCCGGCCATGCACACCGTTGCCGTTCTCGCGCTGGACCAGGTGATCCCGTTCGATCTGTCCGCCCCGATCGAGGTCTTCTCCCGCACCCGTCTTCCTGACGGGCGGCCCGGCTACCAGGTCCGGGTGTGCGCCGAGCGCGACGAGATCGACGCCGGAGCCTTCACCCTGCGCGCCCCCTGGGGTCTGGAGGGCCTGCAGGACGCGGACACGATCATCGTGCCGGGCGTCAACGACCCCACCGCCCCACTTTCCTCCCCCGTGCGCGACGCGTTGCGGTCGGCCGCTGCCGACGGCACGCGGATCGCCTCCATCTGCGTAGGCACTTTCCCGCTGGCCGCCACCGGGCTTCTTGACGGGCTGCGTGTCACGACCCACTGGCAAGCGGCCGGGCTTCTGGCCGACACCCACCCGGACCTCGACGTCGACCCGAACGTCCTCTACGTCGACAACGGCCAGTTCCTCACGTCGGCCGGCGCGGCCGCGGGAATGGACCTGTGCCTGCACATGATCCGCCGTGACTACGGCTCGGCTGTCGCCGCCGACGCCGCCCGGCTGTCGGTGATGCCTCTTGAACGGGAGGGCGGGCAGGCGCAGTTCATCGTCTGCGACCACGCGCCCACACCGCAGGGCTCCGAGCTGGAGGCGTTGCTCACGTGGCTGCGGGAAAATCTGGCCCGCGACCTCATCCTCGCCGACATCGCTGAGCAGGCCGGGACGAGCACCCGGACCCTGATCCGGCGGTTCCGCGAACAGACCGGCACAACCCCGCTCCAGTGGCTCCACCGAGCCCGTATCCGCCAGGCACAGCACCTGCTCGAAACCACGGAGCACTCCGTGGAACGCATCGGCAGCCAGGTGGGCTTCGGTTCCCCCACCACCTTCCGCGACCGCTTCAAACGCACGACTGGCGTCAGCCCGCAGACGTACCGACGTACGTTCAACTGAGCTCGCCGCCACCCTTCCCGGACGCCTGCCCGGCCGCCAAGAACGAATGTGGCCTCGACCAGTAGAAGTCCGCCGCTATCCCGGCTGGTACCGACACATCACCCTGGCCATGCTCGCCCACGCCTTCCTGGCCGCCGTCGCAGCCCGGACAACCGAAAGGGGGGCCGGAGAAACGACACCACCAGCACCATCCGCTTCACCGTGGCAGAAATCCGCAGACTCTTGGATACTCTGCTGCCCCGCCCCACTCCCCGCCTCGGATCGGTCACCCAGGCACTGAACTGGTCCCGCTGGCGCAGACAGCACCAGGCCATCGCCCGCCGCTGCCACTACCGAAGAAGAACCAGCTCAGGCAACGATTTCTGACTGGAGTACAGGGGGAGATTCGAGGTCCGGATCACGAACGGTTCACCTCCGCTCGAGCGGAGGTGAACCCGGAGGGCCATACGGTGGATGCCAGCCTCGACGGCGAGAGCGACGACATTGAGAATGCCGTTCGAGGTCGTGGCCTGTCCGGCCAGGAGCCGGTGCCCCTGACCCACCCCTCGGAGCGGCCCCCTATTCCCGAGACATTGGCCCTGAGCAAGGGCTCGCGCTCACGTGCTGCTCGACGGCGGCATCGCCATCCAGATCGCCAACGCGCCCTTCGCTGCCCGCAACACCGAGTTGTGGGGCCAGGGCTCGACCGCGGTCGCCTCCGATTCCACGCACGTGCGCGCGTACGACCAGAACCTGTCGGCCGGTGGCCGGCGAGGCGGTCGCCTACCCACGGCTCGCCCCGGCGCTGAGCCGTCCGATCCGCCGGGAACTCATCGCCCAGAGGTCGGCCGCGCGCAGAAGACCATCTTTGTGGCCCGTTACCTGCGGCTGCGTGACCTTCAGCGGGAGATCGAGGAGGGCCTGAACGTGATGGCGTCCTCCAACGGCGCCAACTCCCTGATCGCGTACGGCAAGGGGGGGAGAGATCGCCTCGAACCGGCGCGACGAGCAGGAGATGTTTGTCCTGTGCCTGCGCATTCTGCAGTCCGCCCTGGTCTACGTGAACACCCGGATGCTTCCGGACATTCTCGGCGAACCGGAGTGGGCCGACCTCCTCACCCCGGCCGACCGGCGCGGCCTGACACCGCTGTTCTGGTCGCATGTGCCTCCGTACGGGGAGGTGAACCTCGATATGGGCGCCCGCCTGGACCTTGCCGTGGTTACCGTGCCAGGCCCTCGGGCACCGGCGAACGTCAACGAGCACCGGTCGGCCGAGCGCACGTGAGCAGCATGGTGGCTGGTTCGAGGGTCGGACCGGAAGCGAACACGAGGCAGGCGGTACGACCACGGTCCGATCCGAAAGTGTGGTCCATGCTCCGACGACACGGTACGTGCGGCGGCAGCATCGTTGCCCCATGACCGTCACGACTTCGCCAATCACCGTTCCCCACCCTGTCTTTCCGGGACGCTGGGTGGGCGGCGCCTCCCTCGTCCTCAGCCCCCTGCTGCTGCTCACCGGCGTACTGCTGCGCTTGCGCTTCGACTTCTTCTTCCCGGCGCAACTGAGCGCGTACGGGCACCATCCGGACCTCATGACGGCCTCATACAGCTTTGTGTCCGCCGGGTGGGTGCTGCTCTGGCCGGGAGTCGTACTTCTCGCCGCCAGGATCGGTGAGAGGTTCCGGGAACTCGCTCTGTGGGGCGGCGCACTCACGGTCCTCGGCCTTTTCGCCCGCGCGTTTCACGCCGGTGTGGACCACCTGGCCTTCCAACTGGTGGCCGTCCAGGGGGCGGCAGCGACGACCCGAACGGTGAGCGAGACCTACGGCGCGTTCCACATCTTCAGCACACTGAACGCCGCCATCATGGGCGGCTGGCTTCTGCTGGCCATCGGCGCCTACCGCTCCCGAGTGTTCGGCCCGCTGCGTGCGGCGGCCCTGGCATTGGCATCGGCGATGCCGTTGGGGGTGCTGAAGGGAACGACCCCTCTATCGGTCGCCGCCGCTGCGGGACTGTGCGTCGCGCTCGTGCCCATGGGTATGGCCGCGTTGCGCAGCGGGCAGACCCCGCGAGCGGCCACGGTCGCGCGAAGGCTTCTCGTGTTGGTCGCCGTGGGTACCGCGATGTTCCTCTTCGGGCAAGCCGGATGAGCAGCCGTCGGTATCGTCGAGCAATGCACAGAATGGGGCGGCACCTGCGGGCCGGCGCGCATCTGCTGGCGATCGACGCCTGTGTGGCGGCCGTCGTGACAGCCGGGTACGTGGCATTGGCCGACCAGGGTGCCACAGACGGTCTGCCTCGGTTCTCTGGCCCGTGGTGGCTGGGCTGGCTGGTGGCCGTCTGTGTCGGAGTGCCGCTGGCCGTTCGGCGCCTGTGGCCCCTGCCCGCCCTGGCCGTAGTTCTGGGTGCTTCGGCGACGGCGACACTGCTCGAGATAACCCGTGACCCCTACATCTCCGCGGCCCTGGCCCTCTACGCGGTGGCGCTCATCGAGCCGACACGCCGGGCTTCGGCAGCGCTCGGCCTGACCCTGGTTGTCTCGGCAGCCGCGGTCATCACCGGTGAAGCGTGCCTGAGGCCCTCCGGCCCGTGGACGGAAGCAGCCGGAACCGCCGCCCTCGTCTGGCTGGTCACCGGGGCCGCGTGGGCCGCAGGCCGTGTCGTACGTGAACGCAGATCCCGAGCGACCCGAAGGGACCGTCGCCTTGCAGAGGAGGCACTGGCCGAAGAACGCCTGCGCATCGCCAGAGAACTACACGACATCGTCTCGCACAGCCTTAGCGTGATCGTCGTCAAGGCAGCGGTGGCCAACCATGTGGCCGAGGCACGCCCCCAGGAGACGCGCGATGCCATCCAGGCGATCGAGCAGACCGGCCGGGAGGCGCTCACCGAGATGCGCCGTGCCCTGGGAGTGCTGCGCGGCGACACTGCTGGACGGCGCACGCGAGAACCCGGCTCGGCAAAGACGGCTCCCCCTCCCGGGCTGGACGACCTGCCGGCCCTCGTCCAGCGTGCCGAGCGAGCGGGAGTTCGTGCCGAGCTCCGCACTCGGCTGGCCGTCGGCCTCCCCGTGGGGACGGCGCTGGCCGTCTACCGGATCGTGCAGGAGGCCCTGACGAACGTGGTCAAGCACGCCGGCAACAAAACACACTGCCAGGTGACGATCACAGTCGACTCGCAAGGAGAAGTGCGCATCGAGGTGGTGGATGACGGAGCCGGGAACGCGGCCGCGTCCAACCGGGTCGAACTCAGGGGCGGCCACGGGCTCGTGGGGATGCGCGAACGCGTGATGATGTATGGCGGGACATTGGCCGCCGGGCCACGGCCCGGCGGCGGATTCGCTGTGTCGGCTCGTCTCCCGCCCGAACCCGCTCACAGCACGGCCACGAGCCGGAGGGAGAGGACCGCGTGACCGAACCGATCCGGGTACTCGTCGCCGATGACCAGTCCCTGCTCCGAGGCAGCTTCCGGGTGCTCATCGACACCGCACCCGGGCTGACAGCGGTGGGCGAGGCCGGCACCGGGGCCGCAGCTGTCGAGAGCGCACAGCGGCTCTGCCCGGACGTGGTGCTGATGGACATCAGGATGCCCGGCATGGACGGCATCGAGGCGACACGGCGCATAGCCGGATCTCCCGAGACAGCCGGGACACGCGTTCTCATCCTCACCACCTTCGACCTCGACGAGTACGTGTACGGCGCGTTGCGTGCCGGGGCAGCGGGATTCCTCCTCAAGGACACATCTCCCGAGGTGCTCCTGGCAGGCATCCGCACTGTCGCCGCCGGAGAATCCCTTCTCGCCCCTTCGGTGACCCGACGCCTGATCGCCGACTTTGCCCGTCTTCCCCATGCGCACCATGCGCTGGGCTCCTCGTTTGAGGACCTCACGGAGCGCGAGCGCGAGGTCCTTGTGCTTGTGGCGCGTGGCCTCTCCAATGCCGACATCTCCGAGTACCTCCATCTCAGCAACGGCACCGTCAAGACCTACATCGGTCGGCTGCTGAGGAAGCTGCGCGCGCGGGACCGCGCGCAGCTGGTGATCAGCGCCTACGAGTCAGGGCTCGTCAGCGTCGCTCATCAATCGACCGATTGATGAGCAAGATCCGTAAGTGCGGGTCGGCGGTCCGATCGGCGCCGGATCATGTCCGTAAAACGGTGTCAAAAAGTGGACGTGCTCATGAACTTGAGGGCCACACTTTTCTGCACGATCTCGCGGGTGCAGCCACCTTCAGACGACGACACCGCCGATCTCCTCGCCCTGTCCCGCTCAACGGACCGGCGCCCTCGTCGGGTACGCCCGCGTATCGACGAAGGGACAACTGCTCGACCGACAGATCCACGCACTCAACGAAGCGGGCTGCATCCGGATCTTCGCCGACAAGAAGTCCGGCAAGAACGCCGAACGCGAAGAACTCTGGGCGGCGCTCGACTGCCTCCGGCCCGGGGACACCCTCGTCGTCCCGTCGCTCGACCGGCTCGGCCGCTCCATCCAGGACCTCATCGCCATCGTCTCAGGCCTGCGCAAGCGTGGAGTCGGCTTCACCTCGCTGCACGAGGCGCTCGACACCACCACTCCTCCGGACGCCTGGTCTTCCACGTCTTCGCCGCCCTGGCCGAGTTCATCCGCGAACTCATCGTGCAGGGCACCAACGAGGGCCTGGACGCCGCCCGCGCCCGCGGCGCCCGCTCGGACGCCCGCCGGCCATGACCGACGAGCAGATCCGTCAAGCCCGCCTCGGTGACGGCCCCACGCTGAGAGCGATGAACCTCCAGGCGCCGCTCCGCGCCCGGCGCCGGGCGGCCGAGCACCGCGTGCGGCCGGGCGGCCCGTCGGCTTCGACAAGACGATCTGTAAGCGCAGGAACGAAGTTGAGCGGACGATCAACGCCATCAAGAACTTCCGGGCCGCGGCGACGAGGTTCGACAAGCGCGCCTACGTCTTCCACGGCACCGTTACTGTCGTCGCGATCCGGCTTTGGCTCCGTTCTTGACGCGCCGATCTACTGGCCGAGCTCGTAGTCGAACCAGATCCGGTGGGTGCCGTCCGCGTCAACCGCGACTCCGCCGGTCCCAGTGATCCCAGCCAACGCGCCCGTCCCACTGGCCGGCACGATGACGAAGAACTCGCTCTCCCTCCCTTCGCCCAGGGTCGTCGCGGAGTGCGCAAAATTGAAGGCGCCTGCCCGGCCATGGAGCGTCCCTTCGAAGGACTCCATCGCGACGTATGTCCCCGTACCGGTGGGCTGGTCGAACGCGGCGGTGAACAAGGTGACGGAGCGCCCGACGACCTCGCCTTCGTACTGCTTCTCCATCGTGGCCACACCGACGGGCAAGGCCGTCTCGATCGCGGCGCTGGGCACCGGCGCCGGGGTGAAGTCGGCAACTTTGAAAGTTCCTGAAGCTCGCATCCCGGATCGTATGCCGCGCCACTGACATCGCTGCTGAGTAGTTCGACCATGATCCGCCGGACAGACTCCAGGTACGTGGCTTTCTCCCCACATGCCATACATGCCATACATTCCATACGTGCCTGACGACTTGGGGGAGTCTCGGATAACGGGTGACCGGTTCGTCGGCAGGGGAGTTGGCGCGCTCGGGCGGACCGCGCCTTGAGCGTGTCACGGTCCGCCGCGGGCAGCACGACGGTGACGCGGACCGCGGCTGCGGTGGTTGCGGCGCGGACGACGTGCGAGGCGGCGCGGGTCTCGCTGACGTCAGCGGCTGCCGCCAGCAGCGGTGTTGGGGGGTGGGTGCGGTTCCAGCAGTCATGACCCGCGGGCCAAGGCCGTCAAGTACAGCGGAGAGCAAGTAGGGCAGAGCCGCAAGATCTCGCATGAAGCCGAGGCCGTCGAACTGGAACGTCTCGCGGTCCTGGGGCAAATCCCGCAGGCTGAATACAAGGCACGCATGGCTGCCCTCAGCGAGGAAATGGACGCGCCGGGCCGCGGTGCCGAGCTCTCCTGTGCCTCCTCGCCGGCGGCACACCTTGCGCCCAACTCCAGACCGAGGGCGGCGGTACGGCCTGGTGCACCAACCTGTCCGGGCTGTGGATCATGATGGTGGCACAGACCACAGTGGGGGCCCCAGCGATCTTCGCGGTTATACTCCCGGGCAGCGTCGCGTGCCGGTGGCGGATGAGCGTCAGGCATGGAGGCGTCGTATCGAAAGGTGGCTACGGCCATTCCCGCCCCAATTTCACAGAAGATCACGCTTTACCCCGCAGAGGACCGGTTCTTCGGCGTCCGACCCGCCGTCCTCGTCCTGCCCGGCGGCGGCTTCCGGGAACTTCCACCGCACGAAGGCGAAGGCTACGCGCGCTGGCTGTCCGGCCTTGGTATCCACGCCTTCGTCCTGTCCTACCGGCTGCTGCCGGACCGGTTCCCGGCCCCACTCGAAGATGCCCGGGCCGCGTTGGACCACATCCGCAACGGAGACCACGGCCTCGACATCGGTCGGGTCGGCGTCATCGGATCAAGCGCGGGCGGCCAACTCGCCGGCCTGCTCATGACCGGCCAAGTCCTGTCCATCGAGGAGGGCGTCACCGACCCGCCCCGACCGGACTTCGCGATCCTGGCCTACGCGCTGGCCGACCTCGACCTGCTGCCGCCGCCGGTGGTGGAGAACCTGCTCGGCGACCTGCTGCCCATCAAGGACGAGCTGTCCCCGGCCAAGCATGTCGATGCGTCGGTGTGCCCGACCTTCGTCTGGGCCACCGCTCAGGACCCGCCGGGCCTGCCCAACGCCCTGGAGTGGACCCGGGCGTTGGCGGCCGCCGCGGTACCGGTGGAGTTGCACGTCTACCTGGGCGGCAGCCACGGCATCGGCCTGGCCGACGGCGTGGCATACGGCGGCGAGCCGCATAAGTTCATTGCGCGCGAGCCGCACACTGCGTCCTGGACGACCGCATGCGCGGCCTGGCTGCGACGGGAGGGCGTACTTGCCGACTGACCGCGTCACTGCTTGGGGCAGGGAACTGCAGCGGGTGCACGGCAAGCTGCGCAATGCGCTGGCGCTGGCGCGCGCGGGCCTGGACGGCGGCGACCCGGCCGAGGCCGCCACCGACCTGCTGTTGTTCTGCCATGGGTTCTGCGCCGCTCTGTCCGGCCACCACCGTGCCGAGGACGGTTCGCTGTTCCCGGAACTGGTGCGGGCGCGACCCGACCTGGCGCCGGTGGTCGCGAAGCTCACTCAGGACCACAACATGATCGAGCACCTCATCGGTGGATTGCAGAAGGCGGTGGCCGACTCGGCCGACCCGGAGGTGGCACACCGCCACCTGGACGGGATCGAGGCGGTCATGGAGACGCACTTCAAGTACGAGGAGAAGCAACTGGGGGCGGTGTTGGACGGCATGGACGCCGACTTCGACCGCACCGAGATCTTCGGCCCGATCAGCTGAGCCGCGTCCCGGTCGCGCCGCCCGCCGACGGCGCGACCGGCAATCCCACCTGGGGTCGAGCGGCACCGCCACCGCCACCGCCTCGCCCGGGGCCTGAACCGCGATCGCCGATGCACTACTGCGGTGATCGGCCAGCGCGGTGATGAATTCGGTCACGCTGTCCAGCGCGTCCGTGCGGTGCGCTGCCGCCTTGGCTGTGGTGCGCTCGACCCGTTGTCCGCGCTGCTGAAACCAGGCGGTCACTGACGCTCCGGCTCACCACATAGGACACGGTCTTACTGATCTTTTCGTTAGTTCGGTGGGGTTGGTGGGTGGATGGTCAGGCCGGTGTGGGTGAGGAAGGACCAGGGCAGCTGCCGGTTCTGGTTGATGCGGTGGATGCCTTGTTCGGTGGCGTCGGCGACATCGGCAAGGTGCTCGCTGGCGAGGTTGGCGAGTTCACGCTTCTTGAGCGAGGCCCACAGCAGTTCCACCGGGTTGAGCTCGGGCGCGTAGGCGGGTAATCGCTCCAGGGTCAGCCAGTCCTGTTGGGCGACCCAGGCACGCATGGCCCGGCTCCAGTGGGCGGACAGTCCGTCCCATACCACTACCACTCGTTCCCTTCGGTAGAACACCTTGAGCTGTTCCAGGACCTCAATGAGGGCGGTGGTGTCGTAGCTGCCGGGCTTGAGGTGGAAGCAAAGACGAGGTCCGCGGTCGGGCTCGGTGGCGTGGTAGCCGAGAGCCGCGGCCATCGAGGCGCGCTTCCAGTTCAGCCGATGTCGCAGGATCGGGGTGCGTCCGCGGGGTGCGTAGGTGCGGCGGACCTGGGGCAGCAGTGAGACGCCTGACTCGTCGAGGAAGACGATCCAGGCACGTGTGTTCACCGCCCCCTT
>NZ_JBHWDV010000016.1:21806-144514 GCF_042734445.1 Streptomyces sp. NPDC059649 | reverse complement strand
ATCTCGATGGCCTTCGGGGCCGAGACGATCGGGCACTTCGGGGACTCCGGGGCGTTGAGTGCCTCGATCAGCAGCGTCCCGCCGACCTCGGCCACCGCCCGCGCCGCGAAGACGAGGTTCTCCAACGCCAGCTTGTCCTGCTCGGCCGCCTCCACGCCCTCGACGCGGTTGCCGTACAGGGCGTTGAAGGTCGTGCAGCCCAGCGAACGGGCGAACTCGATCGCCACCGGCACATTCGCCCGGAACTTCTCCGACTCCTCACCCGGAAGCGACAGCGCACCCCGGTCCGGACCCGGCAACTGACCGGCGTAGAAGTTCAACCCCACCAGCCGCGTACCGGCATCGGTCAGCGCCGAGCGCAGCGCGGCCAGCTCCGCCTCGTCCGGAACCGGGGCGTCCACCCACGGCCACCACAGCTCCACCGCCGTGAAACCCGCCGCCCGCGCGGCCGCCGGCCGCTCCAGCAACGGAAGCTCGGTGAACAGGATCGACAGATTGACGTTGAAGCGCGTGTCCGTGAAACCCATAAGGGCCGGCGCTCCTTCCGGATAGTGGAACTGGATTTCTTCGATACGGTATATCCGTGCTACGGGATAGTGGCCAGGCCGGGCGCGCCGGTCAAGAGCGCGCCCGGTTCGCCTCCGGACCCGGCCCGGCGGCGGAACGCCGGGCCGGGTCCGGCGTCAGGACTTGAGCGGCTTGATCGCGGTCGGGGCGTGCCCCGGCTCGGTCGCGAGCTCTTCCCACTCGTTGACGCTGGCGATGTCGCTGCCGCTCATCGAGATGTTGGTGATCCGCTCCAGGACGGCCTCGACGACGACCGGGACGCGGTACTCGGCGGCCAGCTTCTTGGCCTCCTCGAAGGCGGCGCCCAGCTCGTTGGGGTCGGTGACCCGGATGGCCTTGCAGCCCAGACCCTCGGCGACCTTGACGTGGTCCACGCCGTAGACACCGATCTCCGGCGAGTTGATGTTCTCGAACTCCAGGTTGACCTGGAAGTTGATGTCCAGGTTGCGCTGTGCCTGGCGGATCAGACCGAGGTAGGCGTTGTTCACCAGGACGTGGACGTAGGGGATCTTGTGCTGGGCGCCGACCGCCAGCTCCTCGATCATGAACTGGAAGTCGTAGTCACCGGAGAGGGCGACGACCGGCGTCTCGGGGTCGGCGGTGGCGACGCCCAGCGCGGCCGGGATGGTCCAGCCGAGCGGGCCGGCCTGGCCGCAGTTGATCCAGTGGCGCGGCTTGTAGACGTGCAGCATCTGCGCGCCGGCGATCTGGGACAGGCCGATGGTGGTGACGTAGCGGGTCTCCGGGCCGAAGGCCTTGTTCATCTCCTCGTAGACGCGCTGCGGCTTCATCGGGATGTTGTCGAAGTGCGTACGGCGCTGCAGCCGGGCCTTGCGCTCCTGGGTGGAGGCGGCCCATGCGCCGCGGTCGGGCAGCTTGCCGGCGGCCTTGAGCTCCTTGGCCACCTCGACGAACAGCTCCAGCGCGGCCTTGGCGTCCGAGGCGATGCCGTAGGCCGGGGCGAAGATCTTGCCGATCTGGGTGGGCTCGATGTCGACGTGGACGAAGGTGCGGCCCTGGGTGTAGACGTCCAGCTTGCCGGTGTGGCGGTTGGCCCAGCGGTTGCCGATGCCCAGGACGAAGTCCGACTCCAGGAAGTTGGCGTTGCCGTAGCGGTGCGAGGTCTGCAGACCGACCATGCCGGCGTTCAGCTCGTGGTCGTCGGCGAGGATGCCCCAGCCCATCAGCGTCGGGACGACCGGGATGCCGGTCAGCTCCGCGAACTCGACCAGCAGGTCGGAGGCGTCGGCGTTGATGATGCCGCCGCCGGCGACGATCAGCGGGCGCTCCGACTCGTTGAGCAGCGCGACGGCCTTCTCGATCTGCGCACGGGTCGCGGTCGGCTTGAAGGCCGGCAGCGGCTCGTAGGTCTCCGGGTCGAAGTCGATCTCGGTGAGCTGGACGTCGATCGGCAGGTCGATCAGGACCGGGCCGGGACGGCCGGAGCGCATCAGGTGGAAGGCCTGCTGAAAGACGCCGGGGACCTGGGCGGCCTCCATGACGGTGGTCGCGGCCTTGGTGACCGGCTTGGCGATCGAGGCGATGTCGACGGCCTGGAAGTCCTCCTTCTGGATCACCGCGGTCGGCGCCTGGCCGGTGATGCAGAGGATCGGGATGGAGTCACCGATCGCGGAGTACAGACCGGTGATCATGTCCGTGCCGGCCGGGCCGGAGGTGCCGATGCAGACGCCGATGTTGCCCGGGTGGGTCCGGGTGTAGCCCTCGGCCATGTGCGATGCGCCCTCGACGTGACGGGCCAGCGTGTGGTCGATCCCGCCGGCGCCCTTGAGCGCGGCGTAGAAGGGGTTGATCGCGGCGCCCGGCACTCCGAAGGCGTTGGTCACGCCCTCACGCTTGAGGATCTCCACCGCGGCGCGGGCGGCTGTCATTCGAGGCATCGCGTACTCCTGCGTCGACCTGTCACGGGCGGACCCCGGCAAGAGCCGGGACACCTGATTCCGTATCGTGGAAGCAATGTTTTGCTTTATGGAAGGAAAGTAGAGCGCGGGGAACCGGCCGTCAAGGGGAGACCGGCCGGCCCGACCGGACGACCTGCAGCAAGAGGCACCGAAGGCGGTTCGGCCGCAGAAACGACGACGCCCCGCCGCGATTGCTCGCGACGGGGCGTCGGGGTGTCCGAATCGGAACCGGTCCGGTTCCCTACCGGAACCGGACCGGAACCGGACTAGAAGTTGCCGTTGGAGAGGATCTCCCCCTTGGCGTCATAGACGGTGACAGGGCCGTTCTTGGAGTCCTTCCAATCGGCGAAGGCGCTGGCGATGAGCTTCCCTTCGCTCTGGTGCGGCCCCATGATGCTCGTTGACGAACGCCTTGCGCCGGTCGGCCTGGAACGCGGGCGCCTTGAGCTTCTCCTTCAGGTGCCGAACGACGCTTCTCCCCCGCCAGGTTGCTCTGCCCAGTAGCCGAACTACCTTCTCCGGCCGTCGACTTGGCATCGCCCTTAGCCTGCTGCTCCTGCCTCGCGGCCGCAGTGACCTTGTCCGACATGCGAGTTGGGGATGCGGCACCACCTCCACCGAGGGCCGCACCGATGATGCCGAGGACGACGAACCACGCCCACCGCACCTGCGCATCATTCCCGTGAAGGCAGCACGGCCGACCCGGACACAGTACGGCCCTGCCGCCCCCACGGCGGGACGGTCGCTACCGGATCGGCATTCCCGACAGCGTCCGGGCGATGACCAGGCGCTGGATCTCGCTGGTGCCCTCGAAGATCGTGTATATCGCGGCGTCGCGGTGCATGCGCTCGACCGGGTATTCGCGGGTGAAGCCGTTGCCGCCGAGGATCTGGATGGCCTGGGCGGTGACCTTCTTGGCGGTCTCACTCGCGAAGAGCTTGGACATGGAGCCCTCGGCGGAGGTGAAGGGCTTGCCCGTGGTGGCCATCCAGGAGGCGCGCCAGACGAGGAGGCGGGCCGCGTCGATCTGGGTGCGCATATCGGCGAGCTGGAAGGCGACGCCCTGGTTGTCGATGATAGGGCGGCCGAACTGCTCACGGGTCGTGGCGTATTCCAGCGCCTCCTCGTAGGCGGCGCGGGCGGTGCCGACGGCCATCGCGCCGACGGCCGGGCGGGACGCCTCGAACGTCGCCATCGCGGCGTTCTTCACCCTCTCCCCGCCCGCCTTGGCCTTCTCGCGGGCCCGCGCCAGGCGCTCGTCGAGCTTGTCCTTGCCGCCGAGGAGGCAGTGGCCGGGCACGCGGACGTCCTCCAGGACGACCTCGGCGGTGTGCGAGGCGCGGATGCCGTGCTTCTTGAACTTCTGGCCCTGGGAGAGGCCCGGGGTGTTCGGCGGGACGATGAAGGAGGCGTGCCCCTTGGAGCCCAGCTCGGGGTCGACGACCGCGACGACGACGTGGACGTTGGCGATCCCGCCGTTGGTCGCCCAGGTCTTGGTGCCGTTGAGGACCCACTCGTCCTTCGCCTCGTCGTAGACCGCGCGGGTGCGCATCGAGGCGACGTCGGAGCCGGCGTCGGGCTCCGAGGAGCAGAAGGCGGCCACCTTGACGTCGTTCGCGTCGCCGTACATCTGCGGGACCCAGGTGCCGATCTGCTCCTCGGTGCCGTTGGCGAGGACGCCGACGGCGGCCAGGCCGGTGCCGACGATGGACAGCGCGATGCCCGCGTCGCCCCAGAAGAGCTCCTCCATGGTCATCGGGATGCCCAGGCCGGTGGGGTCGAAGAACTGCTGGGCGTAGAAGTCCAGCGAGTACAGGCCGATCTTCGCCGCCTCCTGGATGACGGGCCAGGGGGTCTCCTCGCGCTCGTCCCATTCGGCGGCGGCGGGGCGCACGACGTCCGCGGCGAAGCCGTGAATCCAGTCACGGACTTCCTTCTGCTCGTCGTTGAGCTCCATGGTGAACTCGGCCATGTCCCCTCCAGTGCAGGCATTTCTCGTGTTACTAGCGGTAACGCGAAGTGTGTTACTCGTCAGTAAGCGATGTCAACTCCCCCTGTGCCGGATGACCGGCGAAGATCGGGTGTTACGTTGCGCGAGCGCCGCGGATTCACAAGGGTGGGGAGCACGACCATGGAGAGCACAGACAACAGCGGCCGTCGGCACTCGGCGACCGAGCGCAGACGGCGGGAGCTGCTGGAGGCCGCCGAGCGCATCGTGCTGCGCGACGGCCCGGACGCCTCGATGAACGCCATCGCCGCGGAGGCGGGCATCACCAAGCCGATCCTCTACCGGCACTTCGGCGACAAGGGCGGTCTGTACCGCGCCCTGGCCGTCCGCCACACCGACGCCCTGCTGCTCAATCTGCGCACCGCGCTGGACGCACCGGTCCTGCGCCGCGACCGGGTCGAGGCCACCCTCGACGCCTATCTCCTCGCGATCGAGACCCGCCCGCAGGTGTACCGCTTCCTGATGCACCCGGCGGACGAGAACACCCCGTCGGAGTCCGGTTTCGACGTGGGGCGGCACGCCGCTCCGCTGCTGCGCCGGCTCGGCGAGGAGCTGGCCACCGTGATCATCGAACGGCTCGACCTCGGCCCCGGCGGCGAGGAACGGGCCCGGGTCTGGGGCCACGGCATCGTCGGCATGATGCACGGCGCCGGCGACTGGTGGCTGCGCGAACGCCCGTGCTCGCGCGAGCAGTTGGTCCAGCACCTGACCGATCTGCTGTGGGGCCAGCTGGCCACGATCAAGGACCGCGAGGACAGCCCCGGGTTCTGAGGACGGCGGGCAGCGGGGACAGAGGACAGCTGGGGGGCCGGCCGCTCAGCGGCCGGAGGTCTCCGCGTCCGCGGCCCACGGTGCCCGGGCCGCGGCGCGCAGCACCCGGCGGCGGCGCAGCCCGGTGAGGTGGTCGACGTACAGGCCGCCGTCGAGGTGATCGCACTCGTGCTGCAGACAGCGGGCGAAGAAGCCGGTGCCGGTCACCGTCCGCGGCTCGCCGGACGCGCTGAATCCGGTCACCACGGCCCGGTCGTAGCGCGGGGTGCCGGCCTCGATACCGGGCAGCGACAGGCACCCCTCGGGCCCCCGGATCACCGGTCCGTCGGTCTCGACGAGCCGGGGGTTGACCAGGTGCCCCAGGTGGCGGCGGTCCTCGTCGTCGGGGCAGTCGTATACGAACACCCGCAGCGGGACGCCGATCTGGTTGGCGGCGAGCCCGACGCCGTACGCGGCGTACATCGACGCGAACATGTCCTCGACGAGCGCGGCCAGCTCCTCGTCGAACGCGGTGACCTCCTGACAGGGCCCGGTCAGGGCCGGATCGCCGAGCAGACGCAGCGGGCGGGGCCGGCCGGAACTGCCGGGGATGGTGCGGAGGCGCATGGGGCAAGCGTACGGTCCTGGGCACCGCCGGATGTCGCCGGACGGGTGGCGGGGTTCGGGCCCGCCGCCGGATCTCGATAGGCTGATCCCCGACCGAAGCCTCCGGCCGGTCATCGGTTGCGGAGGGGGCGTTCCACCGGCAGCCGCACGCCGGGCGCCGGATGCAAGGAGGATCTAGGACCATGGCAGGCAACACGGAGCCGCTGTCGCCGCGGGCCAAGCTGGCCGTGACGGCGGGCAAGGCCGCGGCGGCGGTGTCGCGCGCGGCGGGCCGCGGCAGCGGATCGGTGATCGGTGGCCGGGTGGCGCTGAAGCTCGACCCTGACCTGCTGGCACGGCTCGCCCGGCACCTGGACGTCGTCCTGGTGTCGGCGACCAACGGCAAGACCACCACGACCCGGCTGATCGCGGAGGCGCTGCGGGCCAGTGGCCCGGTGGTCTCCAACGCGCTCGGCGCCAACATGCCCGCCGGCATCACCTCCGCCCTGGCCGGCGGCTCGGACGCCAAGTACGGCGTCATCGAGGTCGACGAGAAGTACCTCGCCGGGGTGGCCCGGGACGTCACGCCCAAGGCCATAGCGCTGCTGAACCTCTCGCGCGACCAGCTCGACCGGGCCGCCGAGACCCGGATGCTGGCCGAGAAGTGGCGCGAGGGACTGGCCGGCTCCAAGGCGCTGATCATCGCCAACGCGGACGACCCGCTGATCGTCTGGGCGGCCTCGTCGTCCGCGAACGTGGTGTGGGTCGCCGCCGGGCAGGAGTGGAAGGACGACGCCTGGTCCTGCCCCTCGTGCGGTGGTGTGATGCAGCGGCCGGGCGAGGACTGGTTCTGCGGCGAGTGCGGCTTCCGGCGTCCGACGCCCAGCTGGGCGCTCTCCGGCGACCACGTCCTCGACCCGCACGGCAGCGCCTGGCCGATCAAGCTCCAGCTTCCGGGCCGGGCCAACAAGGCCAACGCGACCACCTCCGCCGCGGTCGCCGCGGCCTTCGGGGTGCCGCCGCAGGTGGCCCTGGAGCGGATGTTCTCGGTGCAGGCGGTCGCCGGCCGCTATGACGTGGTCACGTTCCAGCAGCGCGAGCTGCGGCTGCTGCTGGCGAAGAACCCGGCCGGCTGGCTGGAGACGTTCTCGCTGATCGACCCGCCGCCGACCCCGGTGATCATGTCGGTGAACGCCCGCGGCGCGGACGGTACGGACACCTCGTGGCTGTGGGACGTCGACTACACCCGGCTCGCCGGGCACCCGATCTTCGTGCTCGGTGACCGCAAGCTGGACCTGGCGGTGCGGCTGGAGGTCGCCGGTCTCGACTTCCAGGTGTGCGAGAGCCTCGACGAGGCGGTGCAACTGGCGCCGCCCGGCCGTATCGAGGTCATCGCCAACTACACCGCCTTCCAGGACCTGCGTCGGCGCGTGGGCAACTGACGTGATCCAGCCACCCTCACGACAAGGACGAGCACGCATGAGTGACAACAGCCTGCGCCTGGTCTGGATCTACCCGGACCTGCTGAGCACCTACGGCGACCAGGGCAACGCCCTGGTGGTGGAGCGGCGGGCGCGCCAGCGCGGTCTGGACGTCCAGCGCCTGGACGTGCGCTCCGACCAGCAGATCCCCACCTCCGGTGACATCTACCTGATCGGCGGCGGTGAGGACCGGCCGCAGCGGCTGGCCTCCGAGCGGCTGATCCGCGACGGCGGGCTGAGCCGCGCGGTCTCCAACGGCGCGATCGTCTTCTCGGTGTGCGCCGGCTACCAGATCCTGGGCCACGAGTTCATCAACGACCTGGGTGAGCGGCAGCAGGGCCTGGGGCTGCTGGACGTGGTCTCCACCCGCGGCGAGGGCGAGCGGTGCGTCGGTGACGTACTCGCCGACATCGACCCGCAGTTGGGGCTGCCGCCGCTGACCGGCTTCGAGAACCACCAGGGCGTGACGCATCTGGGCGCGACCGCCCGGCCGTTCGCCAAGGTCCGGTTCGGCAAGGGCAACGGGGTCGGTGACGGCTACGAGGGCGCGTACAACGACACCGTCTTCGGCACGTACATGCACGGTCCGGTGATGGCCCGTAACCCGCACATCGCCGACCTGCTGATCAAGCTGGCGCTGGACGTCAACGCGCTGCCGCCGGTGGAAGACCGCTGGTACGAGGCGCTCCGACAGGAGCGGATCGCCGCCGCGACCCAGCCCGCCTGAGCCGGCGCCCCCTTCGCGGGGGTTTCACGGCCTTTCGCGGCTTTTCGTACGCCCGCAGTCCGCACTGCGGGCGTACGTGTGCCCGGACGCCCCGCGCTTGTAGGGTGAGCGGGATCCAACCGGACGACGGGGTCCGGGCCCCCCGGTTGAGTTGCAGAGGGTTTTCGAGCAATGCGTATTGGTGTCCTCACCTCCGGCGGCGACTGCCCCGGTCTGAACGCCGTCATCCGCTCCGTCGTCCACCGTGCCACCGCCGACCACGGCGATGAGGTGATCGGCTTCCGCGACGGCTGGAAGGGCCTGCTGGAGGCCGATTACCGCAAGCTCGACCTCGATGCCGTCGGCGGCATCCTGGCCCGCGGCGGCACCATCCTCGGGTCGTCCCGGGTGCAGCCGGCCCATCTGCGCGACGGCGTGGAGCGGGCCCGCGGCCATGTCGCCGAGCTGGGCCTGGACGCGATCATCCCGATCGGCGGCGAGGGCACGCTGAAGGCGGCGCGGCTGCTGTCGGACGCCGGGCTGCCGATCGTCGGCGTACCGAAGACCATCGACAACGACATCGCGGTCACCGACGTGACGTTCGGGTTCGACACCGCGGTGGGCGTGGCCACGGAGGCGCTGGACCGGCTCAAGACGACCGCCGAGTCCCACCAGCGGGTCATGATCGTCGAGGTGATGGGGCGGCACACCGGCTGGATCGCGCTGCACTCCGGCATGGCGGCCGGTGCGCACGCGATCGTGGTGCCGGAGCGTCCCTTCGACATCGACGAGCTCACCGCGCGGGTGTCCGCCCGCTTCGAGGCCGGCAAGAAGTTCGCCATCGTGGTGGTCGCCGAGGGCGCCAAGCCGCGCGAGGGCACCATGTCGTTCGACGTCGGCGGCAAGGACATCTACGGGCACGAGCGGTTCGCGGGGGTCGCCCGGCAGCTCTCCGTCGAGCTGGAGAACCGCCTCGGCAAGGAGGCCCGGCCGGTCATCCTCGGCCACGTCCAGCGCGGCGGCACCCCGACCGCGTACGACCGGGTGCTCGCCACCCGCTTCGGCTGGCACGCCGTGGAGGCCGCGCACCGCGGCGAGTTCGGCATGATGACCGCGCTGCGCGGCACGGACATCACGCTGGTCCCGCTGGCCGAGGCCGTGGAGACGCTGAAGACGGTGCCGGCCGCGCGCTACGACGAGGCCGAGTGCGTGCTGTGACCCCGGCCACCGCGCACGGCACGCCCGCCCGTTCCGCACGGTAGTTCCCCGCCGTACGACCCGCCCCCGGCCGCGATCACGGCCGGGGGCGGTTCTACGCTTGTCGCCGGAGCATTGGTACGAATCAGGAGCGAGCGGATGGATCACAGCGGGCACGGCATGGACGGCATGCAGATGGATCTACCGCCGTTCACGCTCGGGCGGGGCCTCGCGTTCGGTGGTGATCCGGTCTTCCTCGTCGGCTGCCTGCTGGCCCTCGGGCTGTACGGCTGGGCGGTGCTCCGACTGCGGCGCCGGGGCGACGCCTGGCCGCTGGGCCGGGTCGTCGCCTGGGTCCTGGGCGTGGCCACCGTGGCGCTGGCGATGTGCACCGGGCTGAACGACTACGGCATGGTGATGTTCAGCGTGCACATGGTCCAGCACATGATCGTGAGCATGCTCTCGCCGATCCTGCTGCTGCTCGGCGCGCCGGTGACGCTGGCGCTGCGGGCGCTGCCCACCGCCGGGCGCGGCCGCAAGGGCCCGCGGGAACTGCTGGTGGCGCTGCTGCACAGCCGCTACATGCGGATCATCACGCACCCCGCCTTCACCATCCCGCTGTTCATCGCGAGCCTCTACGCGCTCTACTTCTCGCCGCTGTTCGACTTCCTGATGGAGTCCCGGGCCGGGCACCTCGGCATGATGGTGCACTTCCTCGCGGTCGGCCTGGTCTTCTTCTGGCCGATCATGGGCGTCGACCCGGGGCCGCACCGGCCCGGCTATGTGATGCGGATGCTGGAGCTCTTCGCGGGCATGCCGTTCCACGCCTTCTTCGGCATCGCGCTGATGATGGCCTCGGAGCCGATGGTCGACACCTTCCTGCACCTGCCGGCCTCGCTCGGCATCGAGGCGCTGTCCGACCAGCAGGCCGCCGGCGGCATCGCCTGGGCGTTCAGCGAGATCCCGTCCGTCGTGGTGCTGATCGCGCTGGTCTTCCAGTGGTACAAGTCCGAGGAGCGGCAGTCGCAGCGCGCCGACCGGGCCGCCGACCGCAACGGCGACCAGGACCTCGCCGACTACAACGCGTACCTCGCCTCGCTCAACGCACGGGGGCGGTAGGGCGTCGAACGGGCGGGTCGACCGTCTGGCGGTACGGGCCGCGGCCGGGGACGATGGTCCCATGGCCGCGGCCCGCTGCGTTGCCTGGCTCCGGGCCGCCGTAAGGAGGATGCGGGATGCCCGGATCTGTGAGGACGATGGCCGTGTGCACGGTGACCGGTCTGGTGGCCGCCACCGCCTACACCGTGGCGTTGGGTGCCAATGGCTGGCTCTGGTTCTGCTGGGTGATCCTGGCCGTGGTGACGGTCGGGGTGGTGGCGGCCCGGCCGAACTGAGGGAGGCCGCGGCGGGTCACCCGGGTTCTTACGCCACCGCGCCCTCAGAAGCGGAAGACCGGCCCCGTGGCGGAGTCCAGTGTGCACGCGTTGGGGAACTCCTTGCGCCAGTTCACCGGCCCGCCGCGCCAGTTGCCGGTCGCGCTGACGGTGACCGGGTCGTACTGCCGGGTGCAGGCGTGCGGCTCGCCGGGCAGCGCGTCGAAATCGCCGCGGGCCCAGGTCAGCGCGTCGCAGGCGGCGGCCGCGTGGGGGTGCCTGCCGTAGACGTCCGGGCAGGAGAGCCGCACCCCGCGGATCCAGGTGTCGTGGTCCCCGGAGATGGTCAGCAGCAGGCCCTGGGCGGCGGGCGGCGGCGGTTCGGTGGCGCGGGCCGGGGCGGCGCAGAACGCACCGGCCAGCGCGGCGGACACGGTCGCGACCACGGCGGCGGGCACGGCGACACCCGCGGTGCGGCGTCGGTGGTGCACGGGCATCGATGCCTCCTGGGAACGCTGGGGGGCTTCAGGCCACCCCGCCGGACCCCGACACACAAGCGGCCACGCCGTGCGGTCGCCCGTACGGGGCCGTTCCCGGGCCGCCCCTTCGCCGGTTCGGACCCATCGGTCCGCCCCGGCCCGTACGGAAGAGGGTGGCCGGTGACGGAGGAGGCGGCTCCGTCACCGGCCACCGGACCGGAGGGGTTTTCATGAAGGGGCTGCGGGCACGCATCCCCGGCTCACACGCCGGGGCATCAGGCCCGGGCTAGCCCACGCGCTCGATACGGGCGTGCCGGATCAGGAACTTGCCCGCCTCCCGTACCTGCTCGAACGCCGCGTTGTTGAGCAGGGCGCAGCTGCCCGACGTCGAGGTCACGGACACGATCGTCGACTTGTTGTTGTCCAGGTTGGTCACCTTGAGTTTCGTGCCGGTGGGGAACTGGTTGCTGGAGGCGGCCGGTGCGCCGCCCTCGCCGGAGAGGGTGACCGTCGAGCCGGGGCAGACCACGTCGCCACCGGCCGCCGGCGGGTCACCGGCCGCCGACGGGTCGGCCGATCCCGACGGGGCGGCCGAGGAGCTCTGGTCGGCCGAGGAACCCGGTGGTGCCTCGGAGGCGGGCGGGGCACTGCTCTGGGGCGGCGCACCGCCCTGGGGTGGCGCGCCCGCCTGGTCCCCGCCCGCTCCCCCACTACAGCCGGCGGCCTGCTGCTTGACCTGGATCTCCTTGATCACCGCCTGCCGGTTGGCGATCCGCGCCGCCGACTGCGCGTCCGGATGGGCCTGTTGATCGGCGATGAACTTCTGGTTGTTGCTCAGGGCGGTGGCCAGTCCGTCGCAGGCCACCGACGCCTGGCTGGTGCCGGTGGTGACGATGGCGATACCACCCACCAGCGCCGCGGCGCTCACCGCGACCACGATCTTCTGGCGCCGGGTGACTCTCCTCTTGCGGGACATCTAGGGCTCCTGTCCTCGGCCCGGGACCTGGCCCGGGCTCGCTTGCCGGTCAGTACGGGAACCCAACTACGGGGTGCTCAGGGCGAGTTGAAAGTTGTCCGGGGATGCCAAACCCGCTGCCGGGCGCTCGGCGGGACCTGCGATGATGTCCGCGTGCGCGTACTGATGCCGGTCCCCGACCGCGACTTCGATGTCACCGAGGTCGCCGTGCCCTGGCGGCTGCTGACCGATGCCGGACACGAGGTCGTCCTCGCCACCGAGCGGGCCGGCACCCGCCCCGCCTGCGATCCACGGCTGCTGACCGGCGTCCTCTTCGGGCGGCTCGGCGCCGCGCCGGAGGCCCGGCGGTACTACGAAGAGCTCACCCGGAGCGAGGAGTTCGCGGCGACCGTGGGCTGGTCGGAGCTGGACCCGGACGGGTACGACGGGCTGCTGCTGCCCGGGGGCCATGCGCCCGGCATGCGGCAGTATCTGGGTTCGGCGGCGCTGCGGCGGCAGGTCGGCAGGTTCTGGGCGCTCGGCCGTCCGGTCGGCGCGATCTGCCACGGCGTCCTGGTCCTGGCGCGGACGACCGACCCGGCCACCGGCCGCAGCCTGCTCGCGGACCGCCGGACGACCTGTCTGCCCAGGTACATGGAACGCTCGGCCTATCTGGCCACCGCCTGGCGTCTCGGCCGCTACTACCGGACGTACCCGGCGTACGTGGAGCACGAGGTCCGCGCCGCGCTGGACGCCCCGGACACGCAGTTCGCGCGCGGACCGCGGACGCTCTCCGCCCGGGGCACCGCGACCGACGACTCCCCCGCGTTCGTGGTCGAGGACGGCAACTACCTCTCCGCCCGCTGGCCGGGCGACGCGTACCTCTTCGCCCGCCGCTTCCTGGCCCTCCTGGAGGCCGCACCCCACTGACGGCGCGCGGCAGTCGTCGGGGTGCGTTCCGGTGCGGCCGGTGGCCCGGCCCCGACGGCATCGATCCCCCCTCAGGGTGGTTACCCCCAGCGGCAGTTGCTCATAAACTCACCTCCTCCTCGGCCGCGGAGGGAGCCGCCCGTGTTCTACCAGGTGCTCAAGTACGTCCTGCTGGGGCCGCTGTTGCGACTGGTGTTCCGGCCGCGGGTCGAGGGCCTCGAGCACATCCCGGAGGAGGGCGCCGCGATCATCGCCGGCAACCACCTCTCGTTCGCCGACCATTTCGTGATGCCGGCGATCGTGCCGCGCCGGGTGACGTTCCTCGCCAAGTCCGAGTACTTCACCGGGCCGGGGCTGAAGGGGCGGCTGACCGCGGCGTTCTTCCGCGGGGTCGGGCAGATCCCGGTGGACCGGTCCGGCGGCCGCGCCTCCCGGGCGGCGATCGCCTCGGGCCTGGCCGTGCTGCGCAAGGGCCGGCTGCTGGGGATCTACCCGGAGGGCACCCGCTCGCACGACGGCCGGCTCTACAAGGGACGCACCGGTGTCGCCGCGATGGCCCTGCAGGCCGGGGTGCCGGTGATCCCCTGTGCCGTGATCGGCACGTTCGAGGCGCAGCCGACGGGCCGGCGGCTGCCGCGGGCCGTGCGGATCACCATCCGCTTCGGCGCACCGCTGGACTTCTCCCGGTACGCGGGCCTGGCCGACGAGCACACCGCGCTGCGCGCCGTCACCGACCGGATCATGTACGCGATCCTCGCCCTCTCCGGACAGGAGTACGTCGACCTGTACGCCACCGAGGCCAAGGCGCGGGCGCAGGCGCAGGCGCGGGACCGGACGCACCCGCAGGGGCGCCGTCGGCGCACGGCACCGCGCAACCCGCCCGAAGCCCCCTGACGTTCCTTGCCGGCCGGGCCGGCCGGCCGTTATTCGATCGCGCACCGCACCCCCGACGCCTACCGTGATCACCATGATGACGTGGGAAGAAGGGTGCCGTCGATGAGCGCCCGTTTGCGGGGGATGGCGCAGGAGACCGAACGGATCGTTGCGCAGGGGGTGTACCGGGCGCCGAGCGGGCGGCTGGTGGAGATCGCGGACCAGGTGGCGCGGGCCCGGGCCGGCACGCGGCTGTACGGGCCGGAGCCGGTCGCGGTGCCGGAGCCGGCGGACGGCGGCCGGGAGACCGCGTTCGAGGTGACGGGGGAAGGCAGCCTGACGGCCGGGCGACGGCTGGCCGGGAGCGGCGGCGGGCCGGTCGCGGTGCTGAACTTCGCCTCGGCGCGCAATCCCGGCGGTGGGTATCTCAACGGTGCGCAGGCGCAGGAGGAGGCGCTGTGCCGGGGGTCGGCGCTGTACGCGTGTGTGCGTGAGGTGCCGGAGTTCTATGCGGCGCACCGGGCCGCGCCGAGCCCGTTCTACAGTGACCGGGTGATCCTCTCGCCGGGCGTGCCGGTGTTCCGGGATGATCGCGGCTCGCTGCTCGAAGTGCCGTACGAGGCGGGCTTCTTGACGGCGGCGGCGCCGAACGCGGGGGTGATCGCGCGGCAGCGGCCGGCCGAGGCGGGGCGGGTGCCGGCGGCGCTGGCCGTACGGGCGGAGCGGGTGCTGGAGGTCGCGGCGGCCGGCGGCTACCGTCAGCTGGTCCTCGGCGCCTGGGGGTGCGGGGTGTTCCGCAATGAACCCGCCGATGTGGCAGGGGCGTTCGCCGCGCAGCTGCGGGGTGCCGGCCGGTTCGCGGACCGGTTCGACCGGGTGGTGTTCGCGGTGCTGGACCGCCGCACGGACTCCCCCACCAGGGCCGCCTTCGCCGAGGCGTTCGCGGTCTGAGCACCCCGGGCGCGCGGGCGCACCGGGTGGGACCACACGGAGGGCACGGCCCAGGGAGAACACGGCGAGGGCGGCCGGGGAGGATTCCCGGCCGCCCTCTTCTGCTGGATATTCCGGTGTCGCTACCGGGTCACCGGGCTGCCGGGAGGTCGGCCTTGCCCGCGGCCGCCGCGGTGGCCTTGGCCGGCGTGGCGGTCGGCTTCGGCGTGGCGTGCGGGGCGCAGGTCACGTCCTGGGCGTCGGTCTTCCCCTCCAGGAAGTACGCGTCGACCCGGTCGTTGATGCAGGGGTTGACCTGGCCGGTGACGCCGTGCGAACCGGCGTCCCGCTCGGTGATCAGACGGGAGCCCGCGAATCGCTTGTGCAGTTCGACGGCGCCGTCGTAGGGCGTCGCCGCGTCACGGGTGCTCTGCACGATGAGCACGCTGGGCAGGCCCTTGCCGGTGCGGACCTCGACCGGACGCTGCTGCTTGACCGGCCAGGTGGCGCAGGGCAGGTTCATCCAGGCGTTGGACCAGGTCATGAACGGGGCCTGCTGGTGGATGCGGGTGTTGTCGCGGTCCCACTTCTGCCAGCTGGTGGGCCACTTGGTGTCGGTGCACTCGACGGCCGTGTAGACGGCGTTGCCGTTCTCCGCGGCGATGTTGCCCGCGGTGTCCTTGAGGTCCGGGCCGGCGTTCTCGATCAGCGGCTTCGGGTCACCGGCGCGGTAGGCGCTCCAGACCTGCGCGACGGTGGCCCACATCGAGTCGTAGTACGGCGCGTTCTGGAAGAAGCCGGTGAGCTCGGCCGGCCCCACCACGCCACCGATCGGGTTCTTCTTGGCGGTGGCGCGCAGCTGCTCCCAGGCCGCCTGGACCTTCTCGGGGGTGTCGCCGATGTGGTAAGCGGCGTCGTTCTTGGCGACCCACTTCCGCCAGTCGCCCCAGCGGGTCTCGAAGGCGATGTCCTGGTCGAGGTTGGCCTGGTACCAGACGCTCTCGCGGGACGGGTTGACGACGCTGTCGACGAGCATCCGGCGCACGTGGTCCGGGAAGAGCGTCGCGTAGACGGCGCCGAGGTAGGTGCCGTACGAGACGCCCAGGTAGTTGAGCTTCTTCTCGTGCAGCGCGGCACGGATCACGTCGATGTCGCGGGCGGTGTTCGCGGTGGTCATGTACGGCAGCAGGGCGCCGCTGCGCTCCAGACAGCCGTCCGCGTACTCCTTGGCGAGCTTGCGCTGGGCGCGCTTGTCCGCCTCGCTGTCCGGCACCGGGTCGGCCTTCGGCGCCTTGACGAACTCCTGCGGGTCGATGCAGGAGATCGGGGCGGAGTGGCCGACGCCGCGGGGGTCGAAGCCGACGAAGTCGTACGCCTTCGCGGTCTTGGCCCACAGCGGGTTCTTGTTGGTGATGCGGGTCGGGAAGCGCATGCCCGAACCGCCCGGTCCACCGGGGTTGTAGAGGAGGGAGCCCTGACGCTCCTGCTTGCCGCCGGTGCTGACCGCGCGGTCGACGGCGATCTTGATGGTGCGGCCGTTGGGCCGGGCGTAGTCGACCGGGACGGTGACGAAACCGCACTGGACGGGCGACTTCAGGCCCCAGTCGGCGGGGCAGTCCTGCCAGTGGATGCCCTTCTTGGCCGCCCGCGCGGCGGCGATCTGGACTCCGCGGGCCTCGGCCCGGCCCTTCTTGTGGTGTTCCCCCGCGCTGGCGGGTGTGGCTATCGCGGTGGCGAGGAGAGCCCCGGTCACCAGGGTGCCGGCGGCGCCGAGCACTGCTGATTTTCTCACGTGGTGTGTTCCCCCTGCATGGTGCGCCACTTGTGGCGGCGTTGATCACAGGCCTACGGAGGGATCCTGTCGTCTGCGTGCCCCTCCTGAACAGGTCGGACCGGCAATTCTTTACCAAGCTGTAGGTTTCCGGCAGTTACCGGCCCCCGGGTCTTCGGTGGTGGCGCTGGCCGGAGGTCACGGCGGAACCCTGCCTTTCCGGCCAAGTACCGGAAACCCTGTGCGGGCGGTGTTGCGTACGGCGCACGGAGCCTTCCGACGGAGGCAACTCGCCCTGGTGAAGGGCCATCTGACGGTACGCCAGGACGGAGCGCTGCGGGTGCCGTCACGACCTCCCGGCGACCGTCCGGCTGGCTGCCGCGGCACCGTCGAGGGGCGAGAACGCGTCAATTGCCTTGAACCTGCCCACGAGGCATGTGCCACGCGCACACCTTCAGTAACCTTCCGTGAAGGCTCTCCCACTCACCGCCACCCGGGAGGGCTTCGGCGTTTCCACCCGCGCGGAACGCCGCCCCGTCGTCCGAGCCGTCGTCCAAGCCCTCGCGAAGGAGATCCGAAGTGCCGGGTATCGATCAGGTGTTGGCCCAGGCGATGGGAATCCCCGGCGTCCTGGGGGCCGGACTGATCGACTGGACCAGCGGGCTGACGCTCGGGACGGCCGGCCAGGCACCGCACGGGGACCATGACGCGGCCGCCGCGGACACCGCGGAGGTCGTCCAGGCGGTGGCGCGCAATGCCACCTTCGACGCCGCCGGCGCCGCCACGCCCGACCTGGAGGACCTGATCATCACGGCCGCCGGCAGCTACCACCTGATCCGCTTCGTGCACACCGCCTTCGACAGCCAGACGTATCTGTACCTGTGGCTGGACCGTGCGCAGGCGAATCTCGCCGTGGCCCGGATGCGGCTGCGCGACCTGGCGGCAGGACTGGTCGCGTCCTGACGGCCCGGCGCGGCCAGTTCGCACGAACGGTGAGGGAACCAGCCATGGGCCTGCCCCCGTCTCCCCCGCCCGGCCCGGCCGGGCTGCTCGACCGGTGTGCCGCCGAGCGCGTCACCGGCGCGCTGCGGGGCCCGCACGGCTGTGTCTACCTCCTCGACGGCGCGGTCACCTGGGTCGAAGGTGCCGCGGCGCCCGGGATCGAGGTGCGGCTCAGCGCGGCGGGGAGGGTTCCGCCGCAGGGCTGGCGGTACGCGGTCGAGACGGCCGGGCCGGCACGGCAGGGCGGCCGGTTCCTGGTCAGCGAGGGCTGGCTGACCCAGGGCGAGCTGGAGATATGCCATCTCGCCGCCCTGCTCGACGCGGCGTTCTTCGCGCTGCCACTGCCGCCCGAGACCACGTCCTTCACCCCCGGGACCGGGCACTGGCTGGGTGTCGTCCGCCCGATCAGCGCCGGCGACCTCCAGCGGGCGACGGCCCGCCGCCGGGCGCTGCTGGACCGGCTGCGCCCCTGGGCGGCGGTCGACTCCCAGCCCGTCGTACCGGCCCGTCCCGGCGCTCCGGCCGGTACGACACCGCGGCAACGGCGGCTGCTCGCGCACGCCGACGGCCGGCACACCCCCTGTGAACTCGCCCGCGCCCTGGGCCAGTCGGCGTTCGTGACGCTGCTGGACATCCGCCGGCTCGCCGCGGCCGGTCTGGTCCGGATGCCGTCCGCACCGGCCGGGCTGCCCCGCCGCCGGCCGGGCGCCGGACTCGCCGGCCACCCGCCGCCGGGCGCCGGCGGATGCCGGACCCCCACCTGGCAACCACCGGTGCCGGAACTCCTCGACACCCGGGACCCGGACGTTGCCCTCCTTGTCCGACTGCGTACGGCACTGGAGGAGAACCTGTGACCCCTTGCCCGCGAAGACCGTGCACGGCATGAGGCGCGCCCTCGGAAGGCGGGCCACGAAAAGGAGACTGATGACGATCGAACCCCGGATACGGGACGAACTACTGACGCTGCGCGGTCAAGTGCGGCATTTCCAGGGCGGCATGGTCGCGAGCGCGGACGGCATGGTGATCGCCCACGATCTGGCGGACATCGAACCGGACGGGCTGGCCGCGCTGACCGCCGCCGCCATCGGGGTCGCCAAGCGGCTCACCGAGGCGACCGGGCAGGGCGCGTTCGAGGAGTCCCTGACCCGCGGCACCGACGGCTACATCGCCGCCTACTCGGCCGGCCGCCGTGCCGTGCTCACCGCCGTGACCGGCCCGGACACCAATGTGGGCCGGCTCCATCTGCAGGCCAGGCGGGCGGCCGAGCGCATCGGGGCGCTCGTCGACGCGCCCCCGCGCCGGTAGGCCGGTCCGCCGCAGGTCCCCGTAGTCCACCGCACACCGCTCCACCTTCACCCCTTCGAAAGGTCCCACTCCTCATGGCTCAGATGGAATCCGCCCTCGCCGACGCGATGTCCACCATCGAAGGCGCGATAGGCGTCGCCCTCGTCGACTACACCAGCGGCATGGCGCTGGCCACGCTCGGCGACAACCAGGCCCTGGACCTCAACATCGCCGCGGCCGGGAACACCGATGTCGTCCGCGCCAAGATGCGCACGATGGAGATGCTCGAACTCCAGGGCGCGATCGAGGACATGCTCATCACGCTGACCTCGCAGTACCACATCATCCGGCCGGTCACCGGCAAGAACGGCGGCGGGCTCTTCCTCTATCTGGTGCTGGACCGCAAGCGCGCCAATCTGGCGCTGGCGCGCCACCGCCTGGCCCGGCTGGAGGCCGATCTGGAGGTGTGATCCTCAGCCGCCGAGCCCGCCGGCTGCCTCGTCCAGGAGGCGGCGCAGCCGCAGCGCGTCCGGGGCGACGACCGTGGCCAGGGCTCCGGGACCGGCCAGCGGTGCCAGGACGCCGCGGGCATCGGGACGTTGGTCACCGGACGGCCGGCCCTGCGGCGGCTGGTCACCGGTCGTCCCGAGCAGCCGTACCTCAGCCGGGCCGTCCTCGAACTCCGGTCCCGCGACGAGGAGTTGGCCGACGGCCCGGTGGCCGCCCAGGACGGCCGAGGTGTCCCAGCCGGGGGCGCCGGGCCCGTAGGCGGTCTCCTGGTCGAGCAGGGTGCGCCCGGCGCGCCGGACGGTGAGCCGGCTGCGCAGGGCGCCGGTCGGCTCACCGCTGCGGCCGAGGACCTGTTCCTCGCGGAGCACGAGCCGGGCGGTGGCGGCCAGTTCGACGGTCGTGGTCATCCGCAGATCGCTGCCCGCCGCCGAGATCAGCGGCTCGGGCAGCCAGTCCAGCCGGGCGCCCTCGCCCACCGTGAGGCGTACGTCGTAGTGGGCGGGCTCACCGGTGCGGCCGGGCAGCGCGACGGTGGCCGCGGCGGCCGTGAGGTGCAGCGCGCTGCCGGCCTCCGCGGTGACCTCGATGGCCAGCCGGTCACCGCCGAGCGGGGCGCTCATGGCGCCGACGACGCAGACCCGGGCCGGGCCGCCGTGCGCGCGCACCCGGCGCAGCGCGAACGGGCCGTCGCCGTCCAGGACGGGCAGCCGGGTGGTCCCGCCGTCCTCGGCCCTGGCGACGATACGGGCGGTGGCGCGCAGACCGGCCGGGGACGGTGCGGCGGTCCGGGCCGGTGTGGTCCGCGGGGGGAGGGCGAGCGTCATGCCGGGCCCGCGGTCCAGTCGGCCAGCCGGGCCCGGACCCAGTCCGACACCGGCCGTACGCCGTCCTCCGTCTTCAACGCCGTGAAGGCGACCGGGAGTTCGCCGCGCTGGGCCTTGGCGTCGCGGGCCATCCCCGCCAGATCGACGCCGACGTACGGGGCGAGGTCGGTCTTGTTGATGACGAGCAGGTCGGCGGTGGTGACGCCGGGGCCGCCCTTGCGCGGGATGTCGTCGCCGCCGGCGACGTCGATGACGAAGATCTGGAAGTCGACCAGGCCCTTGGAGAAGGTCGCGGTGAGGTTGTCACCGCCGGACTCGACCAGGATGAGGTCGAGCGGGCCCACGGTGTCCTCCAGGTCCTCGACGGCCTCCAGGTTGGCGGAGATGTCGTCGCGGATCGCGGTGTGCGGGCAGGCGCCGGTCTCCACCGCGGCGATCCGCTCGGCGGGCAGCACGGCCTCGCGGAGCAGGAACTCGGCGTCCTCGCGGGTGTAGATGTCGTTGGTGACCACGGCGAGGGACAGCTCGTCGCGCAGGGCGCGGCAGAGCGCGGCGACGGTGGCGGTCTTGCCGGTGCCGACCGGTCCGCCGAGGCCGATCCGCAGCGCCCGGCGGTTCCCATCGGGGCGCGTGGCGGCGGCGCTGTAGGTGTGGCGTTCGGGGAAGGTCTCGTGGTGGTCGAGGTGCATGGTCACTCCGGTGGTTCGTGCGGCCGTCGGGGCGGCGCGGGTGCCGGCGGGGCCGGGCGGGGTCAGGAGGCGAAGAGGCGGACCGGCCAGGCGGCGTGCGCTTGCGCGGTGATGTCGAGCAGCGGGGCGGACGCGGCGGGCAGCGCGTCGACTCCCTCGGCGGCGACCCGCTCGCCGGCCGCGGCGCCCTGCTCGGCGACCCGGTCGACGTCGGCGGCCAGGCGGGCGAGCACCGCGGTGGCGTCGAACGGGTCCAGGCTGAGCAGGCGGACGGTGGCGGTGGCCGGGCCGCTGACGGTCTCGTACGCCACGGCGTACGCGGCGTCCTGCGGCGGCAGTCCGGCGGACCGGGCGGCCAGGCCCAGGACGACGGGCTGGTGGGCGCCGCGCGGCCGGGCCGCGGCGAGCGCGTCGAGTGCGGGGTCCGGCCAGGTGGCGCGGGCGGCCCGCATCATCTGCCGGCCGAGCCGCCGGGCCACCTGCCGCAGTGCCGGTACGGGCGTGCGGGCGTCGGCGGCGTCGTCCAGGAGGAGCGGGTCGCAGCCGGCCGCGGCCGCCGCGGCGAGTGCGGCGGCGACCAGGCCCGCGGTGTGCAGCCGGCCCCGGCAGAAGCTCTCCAGGGTGGCGGCGTCCTTGATGCGTCCCGCGGCGACGGCCGGTTCGGCGCCGCCCGAGTGGGCGTGCCCGCCGGCGGGGAACCGGCCGTCGGCGAGGACGAGCAGCGCGGCGCGGCTCATCGGTGGTCCGTGGTGTTCATCGGGGACTTCCTCATGGTGTTCAGAGCGGGTCAGAAGAGGAAGTACCGCTGGGCCATGGGGAGTTCGGCGGCCGGGTGGGGTTCGACCACCTCGCCGTCGATGGTGACCGTGAAGGTGTCGGGGTCGACGTGGACCCGCGGCAGGGCGTCGTTGTTGCGCATGTCCGCCTTGGTGACGCCGCGGGTGGAGCGGATCGCCTCGTACGACTTGGCCAGCGGCAGGCGCCCGGGGAGGTCGTCCGCCAGGGCCTGCGTGGAGACGAAGTTGACCGAGTTGCTGCCGGGGGCCTTGCCGGTGGCGCCGAACATCGGTCGGGGCAGGACCGGCTGCGGGGTGGGGATGGAGGCGTTGGCGTCGCCCATCTGCGCGTAGGCGATCTGTCCGCCCTTGATGACCAGTTGGGGCTTGACGCCGAAGAACGCCGGGTCCCACAGGACGAGGTCGGCGAGCTTGCCGTCCTCGACGGAGCCGACGAGGTGGTCGATGCCCTGGGCGAGGGCCGCGTTGATGGTGTACTTCGCGACGTAGCGGCGGGCGCGGTGGTTGTCCGCGCCGCCGTCGCCGGGGAGCGCGCCGCGGCGCCGCTTCATCACATGTGCGGTCTGCCAGGTGCGCAGCACGACCTCGCCGATCCGGCCCATGGCCTGGGCGTCGGAGGACATGATCGAGATGGCGCCGAGGTCGTGCAGGATGTCCTCGGCGGCGATGGTGGAGGGCCGGATCCGGGACTCGGCGAACGCCAGGTCCTCGGGGACGGCCGGGTTGAGGTGGTGACAGACCATCAGCATGTCGAGGTGTTCCTCGACGGTGTTGACGGTGTGCGGCCGGGTGGGGTTGGTGGACGCGGGCAGCACGTTGGGCTCGGAGACCATGGCGATCATGTCGGGGGCGTGGCCGCCGCCGGCGCCCTCGACGTGGAACGCGTGGATCGAGCGGCCGGCGATGGCGGCGAGGGTGTCGCCGAGGAAGCCGGCCTCGTTCAGCGTGTCCGTGTGGATCGCGAGCTGGGCGCCGCTCTCCTCGCAGACGGTCAGGCAGGCGTCGATGACGGCGGGGGTGGCGCCCCAGTCCTCGTGGATCTTGAAGCCGAGGATGCCGGCCCGTAGTTGGTCGCGCATCGAGGCGAGGGAGGTGGTGTTGCCCTTGCCGAGCAGTCCGACGTTGACCGGGAAGGAGTCCATCGACTCGAAGAGCCGGGCGATGTGCCAGGCGCCGGGGGTGATGGTGGTGGCCTTGCTGCCCTCGGCCGGTCCGGTGCCGCCGCCGATGAGCGTGGTCACGCCGGAGGCGAGCGCCTCGTCCGCCTGCTGGGGGCAGATGAAGTGGACGTGGGTGTCGATGCCGCCGGCGGTGAGGATCTTGCCGTTGCCGGCGATGATCTCGGTCTCGGGGCCGATGACCAGGTCGGGGTGGACGCCGTCCATGGTGTCGGGGTTGCCGGCCTTGCCGAGGGCGGTGATCCGGCCGTCGCGGATGCCGACGTCGGCCTTGACGACGCCCCAGTGGTCGAGGACCACGGCGCCGGTGATCACGGTGTCGGGGGCGCCCTCGGCGCGGGTGGTGCGGGACTGGCCCATCGACTCGCGGATGACCTTGCCGCCGCCGAAGACCGCCTCGTCGCCGGCCCGGCCGGGTCCGCCGGAGCGGTCCTCGGTGATCTCGATGACCAGGTCGGTGTCGGCGAGCCGGATCCGGTCGCCGGTGGTCGGGCCGAAGAGATCGGCGTACGCCTGGCGGGTGAGCTCAGCCATCGAGGGTTCCTCCGGTCTCCGCGCGCAGGCCCGGGACGATCCGCTTGCCCGCGAGGGGGACCAGCTCGACCTCGGTGGGGATGCCGGGCTCGAAGCGCACGGCGGAGCCGGCCGGGACGTTCAGCCGCTTGCCGTGCGCGGCCGCGCGGTCGAAATCGAGGCCGGGGTTGGCCTCGGCGAAGTGGTAGTGGGAGCCGACCTGGACGGGGCGGTCGGCGGCGTTGAGGACGGTCATGCGCGTGCGGGGGAGGCCTTCGTTGAGGCGTACCGGCTCGTCGGCGTGGAGGATCTGTCCCGGGATCATCGTCTGTTCTCCCGCGGTCAGTTGATGGGTTCGTGAACGGTGACGAGCTTGGTGCCGTCGGGGAAGGTGGCCTCGACCTGGACGTCGTGGATCATTTCGGGCACACCTTCCATCACCTCGTCGCGGGTGAGGACCTTCCGGCCGGAGGACATCAGCTCGGCGACGGTACGGCCGTCCCGGGCGCCTTCGAGGATGTGCACGGTCAGCAGGGCGATCGACTCCGGGTGGTTGAGCTTCAGCCCTCTGGCACGTCGCTTTTCGGCCACGTCTGCCGCCACATGAATCATCAAACGTTCTTGTTCATGCGGGGTCAGTTGCATACCTTCCACCTCACAGTCTTCCCGGCCGGACACATTTGCCCAGGTCACGAGCGTGAGCACACGCGTATCGGTAGATGTATCACGCAGTCATTAAAGGGGGAGCAAACCGACTTCCAGCACTTGGCCATCCAGAGCCCCATCGGCGCAGGCTAGTTCGGCCGGATTTCGTCGGCGTTACAGCGTATGACGCGGAGGTATCGCAGCACACCGCTGGCGCATTCCTTGCGCCGACGCCCCACCGCTCACTTATACAGACGAGCCCTCGCCACAGCCGATCACCACGATCAGGACATACCGGACGAGACCCGCTCTGCGAACACCCTTGTCCGATATGCGCTCTTGACGATCCCCCAAGTGATCGCAATCCTCATGTGCGCGTCAAAACGCTCCGCACCATCCCCCCACACCTGTATCGGAGCCTTCACTGTGACCCGTTCTGCACGAATACGCCGGGCCGCGCTGGCCACCGGGTGCGTCACCGCCCTGGCCGCCACCCTCTTCACCGCGGCCGGCGCCCACGCCGACCCCGCACCGGCCGCCGCCCCGGACATCGACGTCAAGGCCGTCAAGGCCGACCTGGACCAGCTCCAGTCCATCGCCGACGCCAACGGCGGCAACCGCGCCCACGGCAAGCCCGGCCACAAGGCGTCCATCGACTTCATCAAGGGCAAGCTGGACAAGGCCGGATTCACCACCCAGGTCCAGGAGTTCGACAACAACGGCGCCACCGGCTACAACCTCGTCGCCGACTGGCCGGGCGGCGACGAGAGCAAGACCGTCATGGCCGGCGCCCACGTGGACTCGGTCGACGCCGGTCCCGGCATCAACGACAACGGTTCCGGCTCGGCCGGCATCCTCGAAGTCGCGCTCGCGGTCGCCAAGTCCGACCTCAAGCCCGCCAAGCACCTCCGGTTCGCCTGGTTCGGCGACGAGGAGGACGGCATGGTCGGCTCGCAGTCCTACGTCCAGAAGCTCGGCGCCGACGCGAAGAAGATCGACGCGTACCTGAACTTCGACATGATCGGGTCGCCGAACCCGGGCTACTTCGTCTACGACGACGACGCCCGTCTGGAGAAGGTCTTCAAGGACTGGTTCGCCACCAAGAACATCGCCACCGAGAAGGAGACCGAGGGCGACGGGCGCTCGGACCACGCCTCCTTCAAGGACGCCGGCGTCGCGGTCGGCGGGCTCTTCTCGGGTGCGGACTACAAGAAGACCGAGGAGCAGGCGAAGAACTGGGGCGGCGAGGCGGGCAAGGCGTTCGACGCCTGCTACCACCAGTCCTGCGACACCTCGAAGAACATCGACGACAAGGCGCTGGACACCAACACGGACGCCATCGCCGCCGCGATCTGGCAGCTCAGCTCCTGAGCCCGCTGGCTCCTCTTCCGGTCAGCCCGCGCTGACCGTCATCTCTCGCGACCCGGTCGCCGGTCCCCGGCGGCCGGGTCGCGGTGTTCCGCGGCGATGCCGAAGCGCCGCCGTTCGCCCGGAGCGGACGGCAGGGGCCGCACGGCGGAGACCGTGCTGATCACCTGCTCGTCCTCCGCGCCCTGCTCCCGCCGCCCCAGCTCCTCGAGCAGCTGCAGGTCAGCGGCGGACACCAGCGCCACGAGCGGCTTGCCGTGACGGGTGACGACCACCCGCTCACCGCCGTAGACGACGCGGTTGATCAGATCCGCGAGCTCGGCCCGGGCTTGCGTCACCGGAATTTCGTAGGCCATGCTCCCATTCTAACGGGATGTACGTCCTGTACATTTTTTACAGAGGAGAGGAGCAGACCATGCTGCGACCGACGGCCCGCTACGTCCTGCCCGAGTTCACCGAGCGCACCGCGCAGGGGACGCGGACGATGGACCCGTATTCCAAGCTGCTCAGCGAGCGGATCATCTTCCTGGGGACCCCGATCGACGACACCGCCGCCAACGACGTCATGGCGCAGCTGATCCACCTCGAACACGCCGCGCCCGAGCGGGACATCTCGCTCTACATCAACTCCCCCGGCGGCTCGCTCACCGCGATGACCGCGATCTACGACACGATGCGCTTCGTGTCGTGCGACGTGGAGACCGTCTGCCTGGGACA
Organism: Streptomyces sp. NPDC059649; assembly: GCF_042734445.1. Lineage (NCBI taxonomy): Bacteria > Bacillati > Actinomycetota > Actinomycetes > Kitasatosporales > Streptomycetaceae > Streptomyces > Streptomyces sp. NPDC059649. Next base: position 118,442 of record NZ_JBHWDV010000016.1, on the reverse strand, counting down.
GGCCGCGTCCGCCGCAGCGGTGCTGCTGGCCGCCGGCACCCCCGGCAAGCGGCTGGCGCTGCCCGGCGCCCGGGTGCTGATCCACCAGCCGTCGGTGAGCGAACCGTTCGAGGGCCAGGCCAGCGACCTCTACATCCAGGCCCAGGAAGTGCTGCGCGGCCGCGCCATGCTGGAGGAGATGCTGGCGCTGCACACCGGTCAGCCGCGCGAGCGGATCGCCGCGGACATCGAGCGCGACAAGATCTTCGACGCCCCGGCCGCGCAGGAGTACGGCCTGATCGACGGGCTCACCCGCAACCGCAAGCGGTCGGCCGACCGACCCGTGGGACGGTGAGCCGGATGTGGCCGCCGGAGACCCCGCCGCTGCCCGCCCTGACCCGCGCCGAGGGGCAGCTGATCGACTGTTACCTGGAGGCGCTCGACCTGCTGGGCCGGATCAATCCGGCCCGCGGCGGCGGCACCTACAGCGGGCTGCGCGCCGCTCAGGCGCTGGTGAGCAAGGCCGCGGAACTGCGGGACGCGCTGACGCTGATGCACAACCGGGGCGAGCACGAGCTGCACGGCGAGACGCTGGCCCGGGCGCTGCGGGTGCTGGACGGGGAACGCCGGGCCGGATACGTGACGGTGCCGCCGGCCCGGGAACCCTGATCCGACACGCGCGCCCGCGCTGCCCGGACGGCGTAGCGTCCGCGCGTGCGGTAGGGGGGCGACGAATTGCGCCGGGGGCCAGAATTACTGCGGTGGCCGATGTTTCGCCCCAGGTCGAAGGGGGTGCCGCCGATGACGCTCCGGCCCACGACGGGGCAAATCCCACCATTCGGCTCAATTGTGGCGCATCTCACATACGGCATTTTCAACTCGGAATTCCGGTGGCGGGTGCGTGAGGATCCCTTTCGACGACAAGACCCCGCCACAGCGACGGGGCGGTCCGGCCGGGCGCCTAATCCCGCCGCCGTGCCGGATGTCCGGTCGATGCGTGTGGATCGGCGGGAGCGGAGGACCCGAGCAGTACGGGGTCCGGGGCCCGCGCGGCCGACGGACTCCTTGGGGTGAAGCCGTGGAAACGGCCGGGCATCTTCGCCTGCCCGAACCCGACAGGTCTTCCTTCGCAGGCGGCTGACGAAGGGTTTGCGCATGACCGTGCGCACGCATACGCCGCATCTGCTGGCCCGCGCCGGCACCGTGTCCGCACTGGCGCTGGCCACGCTCGGCGGGACCACGCTCGCACCGGGAACCTCCGCCGACGCCGAGGCCGCGACCGTCTCCGCCCATGCGCTGCGGATCGCGGCCTCCAAGCGGGGCTCGCCCTACCAGTACGGGGCCATGGGACCGTACCGCTTCGACTGTTCGGGCCTGACGGTGTACTCGTTCAAGCGCGCCGGCCGGGACCTGCCGCGGACCGCGGCCCAGCAGTACGGCCGCACCCGGCACATCCCGTCCTCTGCCCGGAAACGCGGGGACCTGGTCTTCTTCCACTCCGGCAACGGCATTTACCACGTCGGCATCTACGCCGGGCAGGGCCGCATGTGGCATGCGCCCAAGGCCGGCAGCGTGGTGCGGCTGGAGAAGATCTGGAGCCGCGCGGTCTCGTACGGGAGGGTGCCCTGAGCTGCGGCGACGCCGGGCGCCCGGTCAATTGTCAGTGCTGGCCGATAATTTGACGGGGTGACTTCGGAGCTGAGCAAGGTGCTGACGGCCGCGGCGCGGGGGAGCTTCCCGCCCGAGGACGGTTCGGTGACGGTGCTGCCCCAGCCGTCCCCGCGGGACGTGGGCGTGCTGTCGTTCACCTGTCATGCCGTGGTGTTCGCGGACGTGGAGCCGTCCTGGGTGCACGACCGGACAGCCCCCGGCGATCTCGCCGGACCGCTCAGTCCGCCGTTCCTGACCGCGCTGGGTGAACGGACCGGCCGCGAGGCCAACAACATCGACCTGGCCATGGTCGCCGAGGCGCTGCCCGGGCCGCCGCCGTTGGAGCTGGTGGAGACGACGGACCGCAGCCATCCGCGCATCGTCCGGGCGCTGCGCCACCGCGACGAGGTGCGGGCCTGGACGACCGGGGACGGCGGGACGCTGATCATCGGGCGGGGCCTGGCCGGGCGCTGGGAGCTGGCCGCGGAGGTGGACGGCGCCGGCCAGGGACGCGGCCTCGGTCGCCGGCTGGCGCACGCCGCCCGCCATCTCATACCGGCGGGCGAACGGCTCTGGGCCCAGGCCGCCCCCGGCAATGCCCGCAGCGTCCGCGCCCTGCTGGCCGCGGGGTTCGTACCGGTGGGCGCGGAGGTGCTGCTGGTGCCGGCCGGCGGCCCCGGCTGAACGGGTACCGCTGCCTGGGGTCCTGGTCCCGCCCCGTTCCTGGCCCTTCCGCTGTCCCTGCCCCTGCCTGGGGTTGGGTCCGGCCGGCCCCGTTCCTGCCCCTGCCCGTGCCTGGGGTGGGGCCCGGTCCCGTTCCTGCCGCTGCCCTCAGGCGAGCGCGACCTCGACGAGCAGCGCTCCGCCCAGCGCGGTGAGCAGGGCGCCGGTGGTGGCCTCCAGGGCCCTGGCCACCAGGGGCGGCGCAGTCAGCCACCCAGCCGGTCGACGAGCAGCGCCACGGCGCCCTGTCGGGCTCGGCGTGGCGGGGGCCCCGGAGATGGTGGCGGAGGGCTCGGTGACCCCGTTGGGGATCCGCCGGCTGGACCCGCCGGAGCTGCGCCGCCGGATCGCGGTGGCCTACCGCAGCGGCGGCGGCATCCCGGCCCCGGACACCCTCCGCGCGCTGCTGCGCGGCGCCTTCAGCCGCCCCTCCCCCACACCGTGACGGCCGCACGCATGCCGTACCGGCCGTACGCATGCCATGCCGGCCGTACGCATGTCGTCGGGCCGTACGCCGCGGCGGCCGCGCCGTCAGCCGACCGCGACCTGCCAGGGCAGGCTGATCCAGACGGTCTTGCCGCCGGTGTCGGTGGGGACGACGGAGAGCCGGCCGCCGGCCTCCGCGGCGAGGAAGCGGATGATGACCAGGCCCCGGCCGTTGTCCTGCTGGACCGCGGCAGGCAGCCGGCGGGGGCGGCGGGGGTGACTGTCGGTGACCCCGACGCACAGCTCCTCGTCGCGGTCCAGACGCAGTTCGAGGGTGAAGGTCGGGGACTGGCCGAAGGTGTGCTGGACGGCGTTGGTGGCGAGTTCGGAGACGATCAGGCGGACCGCGTCGGCGGTGGTGGAACCGGCGGGCAGGCCCCATTCGGTGAGCACGGTGAGGGCGTGTCTGCGGGCGAGGCGGACCGATTCCGGGGCGCTCGGCAGGGTGAGTGCGGATTCCTGGTGGTCTGCCATCGCGACGCCGTCCCTTTCCCACCGAGGCCGGCTCCGGTCCGCTGCCCGGGGAGCCGGTGTGCCACTCGGGTCAACGATTCGGCCTCGGATCTGCTGGAGCGCCAGCCTGCCACCCGTTCCCCCGGTGTGGCGCTCGATCCGCCAACATATGCAGATATCTATCGCTCGAAGCGGTGAACTCTGCGACGGGAGACCGGATATGGGACGCCATGCCGGTCACACACGGTCACCAAGGATCAGATCTTCGGCGGCGCGGTGGCGAGGATCGTGCCCACCGCCCGGTCGAGCTGGCCGTCCGTCAGGTCCGCGCGGGCGGTGAGCCGCAGCCGGGAGATCCCGTCCGGTACGGACGGCGGCCGGAAGCAGCCGACCGCGAGACCGGCCGTGCGGCAGTCGGCGGCCCAGCGGACCGCGGCCTCCGGCGAGGGGGCGCGGACGGACACCACCGCGGCGTCCGGCCGTACCGCGGTCAGGCCGGCCGCGGTGAGCCGGCGGTGCAGCTCGCGGGCGACCTCGCCGGCCCGGGCGGCGCGCTCGGGTTCGCGGTCGATCAGCCGCAGTGCGGCCAGTGCGCCGCCGGCCGCGGCCGGGGCCAGGCCGGTGTCGAAGATGAAGGTCCGGGCGGTGTTGACCAGGTGCTCGATGACCCGGGCCGGGCCGAGCACCGCGCCGCCCTGGGAGCCGAGCGACTTGGAGAGCGTCACGGTGGCCACCACGTCGCCGTCCCCGGCCAGTCCGGCCGCGGCGAGCGCACCCCGGCCGCCGTCACCGAGGACGCCCAGGCCGTGGGCGTCGTCGACGAGGAGTGCGGCGCCGTGCGCCCGGCAGGCGGCGGCCAGTGCGGGCAGCGGCGCGGCGTCGCCGTCGACCGAGAACACCGAGTCGGTCACCACCAGCGCCCGTCCGTTGTGGCCGGCCAGGGCGCCGCGTACGGCCTCGGGGTCGGCGTGCGGGGCGACCTCGGTGCGGGCCCGGGAGAGCCGGCAGCCGTCGATGAGGGAGGCGTGGTTGCCCGCGTCGGAGACGACCAGGGTGCCGGGTGCGGTCAGCGCGGTGACCGCGGCGAGATTCGCGGCATATCCGGACGACAGCACCAGAGCCGCCTCGAAGCCGCAGAACGCGGCGAGTTCCGCCTCCAGCCGGGCGTGGAGTTCGGTACTGCCGGAGACCAGCCGGGAGCCGGTGGCGCCGGCGCCCCAGAGCTGCGCGGCCTCGGCCGCGGCCTGGGTGACCTCCGGGTGCCGGGAGAGTCCGAGATAGTCGTTTCCGGCCAGGTCGAGCAACGGGCAGTCGGCGGGGCGGGGGCGCAGCGCGCGGACCAGGCCGGCCCGTTGGCGCTCGGCGCGGGCGGTGTCGAGCCAGTCGAAGGCCGAGCCGGGTGCCGGTCCGGCGGCGGGCGGGGGCGCGGTGTCGCGCAGCAGCGGGGCGGAGTCCTGCGGCATCGGCGTCCTTCGTCGGGGGCTCGATTGTGGGCTGTCGATAGACGTTAGCGGTCGTTCCGCACGGCCACGGTGTGGCGATACACACACCCCGTTCGGCGCGCGTTGTGGGAATCCTCCTTGGCCGGGGGCGGGGGCGTAGGCCAGGATCATCGCCATGGACCTGCTGAACACACTGGTGGACAAGGGACTGCGGCGCGAGTTGCCGACCCGTGAAGAGGCGCTGGCCGTGCTGGCGACTTCCGATGACGAACTGCTCGACGTCGTGGCCGCGGCCGGAAAGGTGCGCCGCCAGTGGTTCGGGCGGCGGGTCAAGCTCAACTACCTGGTCAACCTCAAGTCGGGTCTGTGCCCCGAGGACTGCTCGTACTGCTCGCAGCGGCTGGGCTCGAAGGCCGAGATCCTCAAGTACACCTGGCTGAAGCCGGATGACGCCTCCAAGGCGGCCGCCGCCGGAGTGGCCGGCGGCGCCAAGCGCGTGTGCCTGGTGGCCAGCGGCCGCGGCCCGACGGACAAGGACGTGGACCGGGTCTCGGAGACCATCTCCGCGATCAAGGAGCAGAACGAGGGCGTGGAGGTGTGCGCCTGTCTGGGGCTGCTCTCCGACGGCCAGGCCGAGCGGCTGCGGTCGGCGGGGGCCGATGCCTACAACCACAACCTGAACACCTCGGAAGCCACCTACGGCGACATCTGCACCACGCATGACTTCTCCGACCGGGTCGCCACCGTCCAGCAGGCCCAGGCCGCGGGCATGTCGGCCTGTTCCGGGCTGATCGCCGGCATGGGCGAGTCCGACGCCGACCTCGTCGACGTGGTGTTCGCGCTGCGCGAGCTGGACCCGGACTCGGTGCCGGTCAACTTCCTGATCCCGTTCGAGGGCACCCCGCTCGCCAAGGAGTGGAACCTCACCCCGCAGCGTGCGCTGCGCATCCTGGCGATGGTGCGGTTCGTCTGCCCGGACATCGAGGTGCGGCTGGCCGGCGGCCGCGAGGTGCATCTGCGCAGCCTGCAGCCGCTGGCCCTGCACCTGGTCAACTCCATCTTCCTGGGCGACTACCTGACCAGCGAGGGCCAGGCCGGCAAGGACGACCTGGCGATGATCGCGGACGCCGGCTTCGAGGTGGAGGGCACCGACACCACCACGCTGCCCGAGCACCGCCGGCCGTGCGGCGAGGAGACCGCCCAGGCCCCGGAGACGGACGCCGAGGTGCCCGCCGGTACCGTCCCCGCCCCGTCCGACGAGACCCGCCGCGATCTGGTGTCGGTACGCCGCCGCGGCGCCGGCACCGACCTCCCGCCCAATGCCTGAGCCGCTCGCCCCCCGCGAACTGCTCGCCCTGGACCGGCAGCACGTCTGGCACCCGTACGGGCCGATGCCCGGCACCGCCGCGCCGCTGCTGGTCGAGTCGGCCTCCGGTGTCCGGCTGCGGCTGGCCGAACCGGCCGAGGGGCACGACGAGTTGGTCGACGGGATGTCCTCATGGTGGTCGGCGGTGCACGGCTACAACCACCCGGTGCTCAACGACGCCGCCCGCGGCCAGTTGGAGCGGATGAGCCATGTGATGTTCGGCGGGCTCACCCACGAGCCCGCGGTGCGGCTGGTCAAGCGGCTGGTCGACATCACGCCCGAGCCGCTGCAGCACGTCTTCCTCGCCGACTCCGGTTCGGTGTCGGTCGAGGTCGCCGTGAAGATGTGCCTGCAGTACTGGCGTTCCCTGGGCAGGCCCCGCAAGCAGCGGCTGCTGACCTGGCGGGGCGGCTACCACGGCGACACCTGGCAGCCGATGTCGGTATGCGATCCGGACGGCGGGATGCACGAGCTGTGGCAGGGGGTGCTGCCGCGGCAGATCTTCGCGGACGCGCCGCCGCCCGGCTTCGACGCCCCGGCCGACCCGGCGTACGCGGACCAGCTGCGTGAGCTGATCGGCCGGCACGCCGACGAGCTGGCGGCGGTGATCGTCGAGCCGGTGGTGCAGGGCGCGGGCGGGATGTCGTTCCACTCCCCCGAGTACCTCCGGGTGCTGCGGGAGGCCTGTGACGCGCACGACGTGCTGCTGGTGTTCGACGAGATCGCCACCGGCTTCGGCCGTACCGGTGCGCTCTTCGCCGCCGGGCACGCCGGCGTGGCGCCCGATGTGATGTGTCTCGGCAAGGCGCTGACCGGCGGTTATCTGACGCTGGCGGCGACGCTGTGCACCACGGCGGTGGCGGACGGGATCTCCCGCGGCGAGCTGCCGGTGCTGGCGCACGGCCCGACGTTCATGGGCAATCCGCTGGCCACCGCGGTCGCCGACGCCTCGATCGAGCTGCTGCTGTCGCAGGACTGGGCGCAGGAGGTCAAGCGCATCGAGGCCGGGCTGCGGACCGGGCTGGCGCCGGCCGCGGAGCTCCCCGGGGTGCGCGACGTCCGGGTGCTCGGCGCGATCGGCGTGGTGCAGCTCGACCATCCGGTGGACATGGCGGCCGCGACCCGGGCGGCCGTGGCTGCGGGTGTCTGGCTGCGGCCCTTCCGGGACCTGATCTACACGATGCCGCCGTACATCACCGGTGACGCCGAGGTGGCGCGGATCTGCGCCGCGGTGTGCGCGGCGGCGCAGGCGGGCTGAGGGCCGAGCGCCCGGGACCCATCGAACGACACGGCCTTCGGCCGATGAGGAGTGACGAAGAGATGTCGGTGCTGTTCGTGACGGGCACGGGCACGGAGATCGGCAAGACGGTGACCACGGCCGCGGTCGCGGCGGCCGCGCTCGCCCGGGGCCGTTCGGTGGCGGTGCTCAAGCCCGCCCAGACCGGGGTCACCGCGGACGAGACGGGCGATGCGGCGGAGGTCGAGCGGCTGGCCGGGCCGGTCACCGCCGTGGAACTCGCCCGCTATCCCGACCCGTTGGCGCCCGCGACGGCCGCCCAGCGGGCCGGTCTGCCGCCGGTGGGGCCGCGGCAGATCGCCGAGGCCGCCGCCAAGCTGGCCGCCTCGCACGATCTGGTGCTGGTCGAGGGCGCGGGCGGGCTGCTCGTACGGCTGGACGCGGAGGGGCACACCCTCGCCGACGCGGCCCGGCTGGCGGACGCCCCGGTGCTGGTGGTCGTCCAGGCCGGGCTGGGCACCCTCAACTCCACCGCGCTGACCGCGCTGGCGCTGCGCCACCACGGACTCGACTCCCCCGGCATCGTCGTCGGCAGCTGGCCGGCCGACCCCGATCTGGCGTCCCGCTGCAATCTGACGGACCTTCCGGAGGCGGCCGGGGCGCCGCTGCTGGGCGTGATCCCGGAAGGCTCCGGTGCACTGCCGCCGAGCGCCTTCCGGGCCGCCGCCCCCACGTGGCTGACCCCGGCGCTCGGCGGCACCAAAGGCCTCAGATGACCGCGACGGTCTCCGTGTTCGCGTAGCTGAACCCGTCCTCGTCGAAGTAGAAGACGCTGAGCTTCACCTTGTCGCCCTTGGCGAAGTGCGAGCCGACGGCCGGGCGCAGGGTGACCTGTGCCGTGTGGTCGGCGTAGTCGCAGACGAGCTTGGCCTTCTTGACGGTGCCGGCGGCGATCGACTCCTCGTGGCCGGTGGTGTTGAGCTTGGTGGCGTTGGCGACCAGCTGGTGGTTCATGCCCTCGTCACAGGAGTACGTGACCTTCGCCTGCAGGCCGGGCTCGTGCAACGTGACCTTGTTGATGGTCAGCAGGTTGGCCTTGGCCGCCGCGGACGGGGCGCCGGCCAGTGCGCCGGCGCCCAGCAGGAGCGTGGCGGCGGCGGTCCCGGCGAGACGGCGCCGGAATCGGGTGGACATGATCGACGTCATCGACTTCATGGTGTTCCTTCCCCCCTGTGCGGTCACCTTGGTCGGGCATGGCGGAGCATTTCCGCATGCGCGGCGACTGCGACAGTTGTTCGGTTTGACGGCTGATCATACGGGATCTTCCCTCCGGAAACCGGGGAGCCGTCGAACCGGGTCACGGGCAGACTGCGGGCATGGTGGATCTCGCGTACGCGGACCGGAGCCTGGCCGAGTGGTACGACCTCCTCAACCCCTGGGGGCCGGGCGACGACTTCTACCTGGACCTGGTGATGTCCGCGGACTCCGTCCTGGACGTCGGCTGCGGTACGGGGACCCTGCTGCACCGCGCCCGGGCGCAAGGTCACCGGGGCCGGCTGTGCGGCCTCGATCCGGCGGACGGGATGCTGGAGCGGGCGCGACGGCGCACCGGCATCGAATGGCTCGCGGGCGATGCGCTGTCGCTGGCCGGGGAGAACCGCCCCGGTCCGGTCTTCGATCTGGTCGTGATGACCGGGCACGCCTTCCAAGTCCTGGTGGACGACGAGGAGTTGGGTGCTTCGCTGGCCGCGATCCGCGCCGCGCTGGCGGACGGCGGCCGGTTCGCCTTCGAGACCCGTAATCCGCTCGTGCGGCCCTGGGAGCGGTGGACGCCGGACCGGGCGGTCGAGGTGACCGACGCGGCCGGGGTCACGGTGCGCGTCGCCCACCGGGTCGACCTGCCGGTGCGCGGGGACGTCGTCCGCTTCTCGGAGACCTTCAGCGGCCCGGACGGCACCCGGCCGCGGGTGAGCCGGAGCAGTCTGCGGTTCCTCGACGCGGAAACGCTGGGCGAACGTCTGGCCGGGGCGGGGCTGGCCGTCGAGGAGCAGTACGGCGACTGGGGCCGCGGCCCGCTCACCGCGGACGCCCCGGAAATCATCACCCTCTGCCGCGCCGCGCCGGCCGGGACTCGCCGCGCCCTCCGCTGGGGAGACTGACAACAGCAGCGGGCATCGGGCAGCGTGCGGAGAGGGGTCGTCATGAGGCAGCGCAGGGGAGTTCCGCTCGGCACCGTCCACCACCCGGTCTTCGCCCGCTTCTACGCGAGCTGCTGCGGGCCGGCCGCGGACGCGCGGGCGGGGGTGGCACGGCTCCGCCGGGAGCTGCTGACCGGGGCGACCGGCCGGGTCATCGAGGTCGGCGCGGGCACCGGGCTGAACTTCGCGCACTATCCGGGCACGGTCTCGGAGGTGGTGGCCATCGAGCCGGAGCCGACGCTGCGCCAGGTGGCGCGGGCGGCCGCGGCCCGGGCGGAGGTACCGGTGGACCTGGTTCCGGGGGTGGCTGAGGCGCTGCCGGTGAAGAGCGAGGCGTTCGACACGGCGGTGGCGTCGCTGGTGCTGTGTTCCGTACGCGAGACCCGGCGGGCGCTGGCGGAGCTGCGGCGGGTGCTGCGGCCCGGCGGGGAACTGCGGTTCTTCGAGCACGGGCGGGCCGCGGGGCGCGGTCTGGCGGCCGTGCAGTGGTCGCTGGACCATACGGTGTGGCCGCTGCTCATGGGCGGCTGCCACACCGGCCGGGACCCGCTGGGTGAGATCCGGGCGGCCGGTTTCGAGGTGGTGCGGGTGCGCCGGCTGAAGGTGCCGGAGCGCGGTCCGACGCTGCCGACCTCCCCCGCGGTGCTGGGCCTGGCCCGGCGGCCGGCCGACTGACCGCGGCGCGCGGCCGGCCCGTCACACGATCCAGGTGCGCAGTTCGTCGGCGATGGCGCGGACGTCCGTGGTGCCCTCCTTGATGAGCCGGGCGAGGTCCCGGACCCGCTCGGGCGAGGTGGCGATCTTCAGCCCGCTGGCGACGAGGTAGCCGTAGGCGACGGCGGTCGCGAACATCGCGTTCGAGCGCTCCAACGCCGGTACCTGGAGCAGGAGTTGGAGGAGCGCGGCGGCGCGGTCCGGCGGGTCGGGGTAGACCGGGACGCCGAATATCTCGGCGTCGTGGCGGCTGACCGCGGCCACCAGGGCACCCCAGTCGGTGACCTGGGGGTCTCCGGGGGTGTGCTGTTCGGCGATCAGAAGGAGCCAGGCGAGGTCGATGCGGAGCGTCACGTCGTGCCCGGCAGTCCCTCGCGGTTGGCGGGGGCGGCGGGGCCGGGCGCGCTGCCCGTGTCCCGGCCGAATTCCTCGGCGAAGACCCGCTCGTACTGCTTCATGAAGTCGGAGGCGGCCTCGACGAAGGTCTGGCCGACCTCGCCGGCGTCGCGCAGGACGAGCTCCTCGATATAGCGGTTCATGCTCACTCCCCGCTGCAGGGCGCGCTCCCGCGCCGCTTCGGCAGTGGCCTCGTCCACCCGGACGTTCAGCTGTGTCTTCGCCACGCCTTCACGCTAGCGCGCTGCCGCTAGCACCGGCAAGCACCGCCGGTCCCGCCCGGCCCGCGGTCCGCGTGCCGCTGCCGGGGGTGCCGGGGCGGATGGCGCACGATGTGATCCGTTGTGCGACCCGGACCGTCCGCGACCGCTCGGCCGTCAGGAGGACCACCGCCGTGTCCGTGCCCGCTCCCGTGCCCCATCTGAAGCGCAGCCTGCGGCGCTTCGACATCATGGCGATCGGCATCGCCGCGGTGATCTCCTTCGACGTGATCGGGCAGATCGCCGCCGGCGGCGGCCAGGCCGTCACCTGGATCGGGGTGATCGTGGTGGGGTTCCTGTTGCCGTACGCGCTGATCTTCGCCGAGACCGGCGCCGCGTTCCCGCAGGAGGGCGGCCCGTACGTGTGGGTGGAGGTGGCGTTCGGCCGGCTGCCGGCCGTGCTGACCACGATGTTCTACTGGGTGACCAACCCGGTCTGGCTCGGCGGCTCGCTGGTGTTCCTGGCCGCCGAGGCCTGGGACGGCTTCGTCTTCCCGCTCGGCACGGGCACGGTGGCCGACTACGCCTTCAAGCTGGTCTTCATCTGGACCGCGATCCTCACCGCGGTGATCTCGCTGCGCCGCGGCAAGTGGATCACCACGGCCGGCGCCGGCGCCAAGGTCCTGGCGCTGGCCTTCTTCACCGCGACGGCGGTGGCGTACGGCCTCCGGCACGGCTTCCGCGGCCTGGAGGCGGCCGGTTTCGCGCCGACGGCGGCCGGCTTCCTGGCGCTGGTCCCGGTGCTGCTGTTCGCGTTCGTCGGGTTCGAGGCGCCGAACGCGGCCGGGGACGAGATGCTCGATCCGCGGCGCGACGTACCGGTCGCGATCGCGGTGTCCGCGTCCGTCGCCACCTGCTGCTATCTGCTGCCGGTGCTGGCCATCCTGTCCGCCGCCCCGGCCGGCCGGGTCACCGGCGTCGCCGGCTTCATGGAGGCGGCCCGGCTGGTCTTCGGGATCTACGGGAGCTGGCGCGGGCCACTGCTGTCCTTCGTCGCCGTGCTGTTCGCGCTGTCGCTGCTGACGCAGGGCAGCGCCTGGATGATCGTCGCGGACCGGATGCAGGCGATGGCCGCCGCCGACGGCGGGTTCTTCACCCGGGCGCTGGGCGCCTTCCACCCGCGGCTGGGCACCCCGGTCCGGATGAACCTGCTGTCCGGCGTCACCGCCACCGTCTTCATGGCGGCGTCGATGAACCTGGCGAACGGCGACGCCTCGGCGATCTTCGGCGTGGTGCTCACCGTCGCCATCACCACCCTGCTGCTGTCGTACATCGCCGTGATCCCCGCCCTGCTGGCGCTCCGGCTGCGCCACCGCGCGGCACCCCGCCCGTACCAAGTCCCGTTCGGCACCGGGGGTTTCACGGTCGCCGCGCTGCTCGTCTACGCCTGGATCCTGCTCGGCTGCTGGGTGGCGCTGTTCCCCGGCACGCTGGAGCCCCTCGTCGGGTCCCGCTACGACTTCCGGGCCACCTGGGGCGTCTCCCGGCTCACCTTCGAAGCATTCACCCTCGGTACGGTCGCGGTGCTGCTGGCGATCGCGGCGGCCGGGTATCTGGTGCAGCGGTGGCGGACCCCGTCGGACAGCCGGCCGCGCTGAGGTGAACGGGCCGTGCTTGCATGGGCGTTGACCGGTCGCGGCCGGCACCGGTCACCGTATCGACGAGGGGGTTCCATGCCACGACCGTTCCGCTTCGGCGTCAACTTGCTCACGCTGGAGGCCGGGGATTCCTGGCGCCGGAAGTGCCGCCGGGCCGAGGAGCTGGGTTATGACGTGCTGCTCGTACCGGACCACCTGGGGATGCCGGCGCCGTTCCCCGCACTGATCGCCGCGGCGGAGGCGACCGAACGGCCGCGGGTGGGCACGTTCGTGCTCAACGCGGGGTTCTGGAACCCGGCGCTGCTGGCCCGCGAGGTGGCGACCACCGACGCGCTCACCGGCGGACGGCTGGAACTCGGCCTGGGCACCGGGTACGTCCGCGCCGAGCACGAGACCGCCGGGCTGCCGTGGGGGTCGCCCGGCGAGCGGGTGGACCATCTGGTGCGCACCGTCGAGGAGTTGGACCGGCTGCTGGGCGACCCGGAGCACGTGCCGCAGCCGGCGCAGCGGCCGCGGCCGCCGCTGCTGATCGGCGGGAACGGTCCGCGGATGCTGCGCCTGGCGGCCGAGCACGCCGAGATCGCGGCGTTCACCGGCGGCCGCCAGGCGCCCGGCAAACCGGAGGGCACCCTGGAGCTGATGCCCGCGGACGAACTGGCGGCGTCCGTGGCCCGTTACGAGGGGTACGCGGCCGGCCGCCCGGAGCCGGCCGAGCGCAACATCCTCGTCCAGCAGGTGCGCCACACCCACGACCGGCGGGCGGTCGCCCGGGAGATCGCGGACCGCCACGTCGGGCTGGACGAGGACCAGGCGCTGGAGGTGCCCACGCTGCTGATCGGCACCCCGCGGCAGATGGCCGAGCAGCTGCGGGAGCACCGCGAGCGGTTCGGTTTCTCGTACCTCACGGTCCTGGACTCCGCGCTGGAGGAGTTCGCCCCGGTGCTGGAGGAGCTGCGCGGCAGCTGACCGTCCCGAGGTACGGAATGGAGTGGCGGGCCGGAAGCCGCGGCTGCTTGGCTCATGGGCATGATCGACATGGACATCCGGCCCGCCGTTCCCTCCGACGCCGAGGCGGTGCTCGGCTTCTGGGAGGCGGCCGCCGAGGGCACGAGCATCAGCGACGACGTGGACGGGGTGCGGCGGCTCATCGCACGTGACCCGGAAGCGCTGATCCTGGCCGAGTCGCAGGGGACGCTGGTCGGCACGGTGATCGCCGGCTGGGACGGCTGGCGGGCCTCGCTGTACCGGCTCGCGGTGCATCCGTCCCACCGCCGGCGGGGCATCTCGAAGGCACTGCTCGCCGCGGCCGAGGAACGCTTCGTGAAACTGGGCGGTCGGCGCGGGGACGCCATGGTGCTGGAGGCCAACGAGCGGGCCCACCACGCCTGGGCGGCCGCCGGCTACCGCCGAGAGCAGCAGTGGCGGCGCTGGACGAAGCCGCTGGTCTGAGCGCCCCCGGCAGCCACATCGAACACTCCCGGAGCCCGCCCCGACATCCACGGGGCGGGCTCTCGCCACCTTCCCGATTTTGCCGATCCTTTACCATGGTTCTTCCCGGCCACGAGCGAAAGGTGGGTGAGCGTCCCGCCATGGGCGACCCTCCCGGTTGTCAGGTATTCCGGCGACGATGCGCGAACCTCCGCGTCCTGTTTCAGCATGGGACCGAGGTGACCCGATGACCGACCTGCTCTTCCTGGGCGTGGCGCTCCTCCTGACCCTCGCCTGTGGTGTTTTCGTCGCGGCCGAGTTCTCGCTGACGACCGTCGAGCGCAGCGACCTCGAACGCGCCGCCGAGCGCGGCGAGCACGGGGCGGACAGCGCGCTGAAGGCGGTCCGCGGTCTGACCTTCCAGCTCTCCGGCGCCCAGCTCGGCATCACCGTGACCGGCCTGGTCATCGGCATGCTGTCCAAACCGGCCATCGCCACCCTGCTGGCGGGTCCGCTGGGCGCCGTGGGGCTGCCGCGCGGGGTGGCGGAGTCGGTGGCGCTGGTCCTCGGCACGGCGATCTCCACGGTCGTCCTGATGGTGGTCGGCGAGCTGGTCCCCAAGAACTGGGCGATCTCCCACCCGCTGGCCATCGCCAAGAGGGTCGCCACCGCCCAGCGCGGGTTCAGCGCCGCCTTCAGACCGTTCATCCGGCACCTCAACAACACCGCCAACCGCACCGTCCGCCGGATGGGCCTGGAACCCGCCGAGGAACTGGCCTCGGCCCGCGGCCCGCAGGAGCTGGTCGCGCTGGCCCGCCACTCGGCCAAGGAGGGCGCGCTGGAGGCGGACACCGCCGAGCTGTTCGTCCGGACCCTCAACCTCGCCGATCTGACCGCGGAGAACGTCATGACCCCGCGGGTCCAGGTGATCGCGCTGGAGGTGCAGTCCACCGCCGAGGACGTCGCCAATGTGACCCGGGCGACCGGTCTGTCCCGCTTCCCGGTCTACCGCGGCAACCTGGACAACATCGCCGGCGTGGTGCACATCAAGGACGTCCTGACCGTCCCGGCCGAGCGCCGGCTCCGCCACCCGGTCTCCGACCTGCTGCGCGAGCCGCTGCTGGTGCCGGCCACGCTGACCGTGGACCGGCTGCTGGACCGGCTGTCCGGCCGGCGCACGATGGCCGTGGTCATCGACGAGTACGGCGGCACGGCCGGCGTCGTGACGCTGGAGGACATCGTCGAGGAGGTGGTCGGCGAGGTCCGCGACGAGCACGACCCGCTGGAGAACCCCGACCTGGCCCCGGCCGGCTCCGACGCCGAGGGCCGCAGCGTCTACCAGGCCGACGGCGGCGCCCGCACCGACCAGCTGGAACGCATCGGCCTGCGGGTCCCGGAAGGTCCGTACGAGACGCTGGCCGGGCTGATCGCCACCGAGCTGGGCCGGATACCGGTCGCCGGTGACCACCTGGAGGTGGCCGGCTGGACGATGGACGTCCTGGACGCCACCGGCCACCGCGCGGCACGGGTGCTGCTGCACGCCCCGCTGCCGGGCAGCGACGACGAGGGGACGGAGGCCGCCCGATGACCGCGCTCCAGCTGTTCGTCGGCCTGCTGTCCCTGGTCGTCAACGCCTTCTTCGTCGGCGCCGAATTCGCCCTGATCTCGGTGCGCCGCAGCCAGATCGAGCCGTACGCCGAACGCGGGGACCGGCGGGCGACCAGCGTGCTGTGGGGGCTCTCCCACGTATCGGCGCTGCTGGCCGCGGCCCAGCTCGGGATCACCCTGTGCACCCTGGTCCTGGGCGCGGTCGCCGAACCGGCCATCGCGCACCTGCTGGAACCGGTCTTCCATGCGGTGGGCATCTCGCACGCGCTGGTCCACCCGATCTCGTTCGTGATCGCCCTGACCCTGGCCACGTACCTGCACATGCTCTTCGGCGAGATGGTGCCGAAGAACGTGGCCCTGGCCGAGCCGGTACGCACCGCGCTCGCCCTCGGGCCGCCGCTGGTCGCGCTGACCCGGGCGCTGCGTCCGGTGATCTTCACGGTCAACACGTTCGCCAACGTGTTGCTCAAGCTGATGCGGGTGGAGACCAGGGACGAGGTGGCCGCGACCTTCTCGGACGCCCAGCTCGCGCGGATGGTCGAGGACTCCCGGGAGGCCGGACTCCTCGACGAACGGGCCCAGGAACGCCTCCGCGACGCCCTGGAACTGGGCCGCCGCCCGGTCCGGGACGTCATCCTCCCGGCCGAGAAGGTGGTCTCCGCCCGGATGGGCATCACCGCCGAGGAGCTGGAGCAGCTCGCCGCGGAATCCGGTTTCTCCCGCTTCCCCGTCGTCGACGACACCCGCCGCATCCTCGGCTACCTCCACGTCAAGGACGCGCTGGACGCCGTCGCACGCGACGTGCCGTTCCCCGTCTCGGCCCTGCGCCCGATCGCCCGCGTCCGCGCCTCGACCCCCCTGGACGACGTCCTCACCGCCATGCGCGGCTCCCGCACCCACCTCGCCGCCGTCATCGGCGCCGACGGCCGCCTGGCGGGCCTGGTCACGATGGAGGACGTCCTGCGCGAGCTGGTCCTCCAGTAAATTCCGCTGCGCTTTGCGGTGCCCCCCACGTACCTGGCTTTCCCGCCGCGGGGCTTGCTCGCCGTTGCGCTTTGCGGCGCCCCGCACGTACTTGGCCGTCCCGCCGTCGGGGTTGCTCGCCGTTGCGTGCTTTGCGGCGCCCCGCACGATGTCGGCTTTGCCACCGCGGGGCTTCGCGCCGTTGCCCGCTTTGCGGCGCCGCGTGCGTTGTCGGCCGTCCCGCCGTTGGGCTTGTTCGCCGTTGCTCCCCCACTGCCTAAAGGGCGTGGGAGGTACCCCCAGCGGCGGGCGTGGTGTTTTTGGGTGCGGTGACAGCCCTACAGACTTCGTCCTCCGGTCTGTCCCCTCCCGTTGGTGGGTGGAAGAGGTGAGTGGGGGCGGGCGTTGCCGTCCGACGGTGTCTCGCGTCGTGCGGTGTCTTGTGTCGTGTGGTGTCGGGAATACCGCCCCGGCCCGCCGAGTTGAGGCCCGCAAGGGGTGCCCGTATCCCTTACGGGATCTGTTCGGCCCCGCCCTTAAGGGACCCTCGACGCCCACCCCCACCGGCCTCAACTTCCCCCCTCACGGGAGGGGACGGGCCGGAGGGGCCGGTTGTGTGGACGTAAAGCGAAGCAGTCCACACAACCGGCCCCGGAGGTCCGTCACCGCACCCGACAACCACCCAGCCCGCCGCAGGCGCAACGGCGAGACGCCCCGCGGCGGGAAAGACAGGTACGTGCGGGTGCGCCGCAAAGCGCAACGGCGAGCAACACCCACGGCGGGACGGCCAAGTACGTGGCGGAGATTAAGATCCGCGTGTGCGGTACACCAGTTTCGTAGCCATAGGCGACAGCTTCACCGAAGGAATGTCCGACGGCCTCCCCGACGGCACCTACCGTGGCTGGGCCGACCTCCTCGCCGCGCGGCTGGCCGCGCGGGCGCCCGGGTTCCGGTACGCGAACCTCGCGGTGCGCGGCAAGCTGATCGGGCAGATCCTGGACGACCAGTGCGGCCCGGCCGCGTCGATGGGCGCGGACCTCGTGACGCTGGTGGGCGGGCTCAATGACGTGCTGCGCCCGAAGTGCGACGTCGCGCAGGTCTGCGCGCAGCTGGAGACCGCGGCCGAGCTGCTGGTGAAGGGCGGCGGCCAGCTGGTGCTGATGCGCAGCCCGGGCCGCCAGGGGCCCGTACTGGAGCGCTTCCGGCCGCGGATGGAGCAGCTCTTCGCGCGGATCGACGAGATCGCCGCGCGGCACGGTGCGCTGGTCGTGGACCTGTACGCGTCGAAGGCGCTGGCCGATCCCCGGATGTGGGCGGACGACCGGCTGCATCTGAACGCCGAGGGGCACCGCCGGGTGGCCGAGGCGGTCTGGCAGGCGCTCGGGCTGCCCGCCGAGGAGGACTGGGACGTCCCGCTGCCGGCGGCCGCACCGCCGGGCTGGCGAGCCCGGCGGACCGCGGATCTCCGGTTCGCCCGGGAGCATCTGGTGCCCTGGATAGGGCGGCGGCTGACCGGCCGCTCCTCGGGGGACGGCCGGAGGGGCGCCCATGTGAGCCCTGAGCTGGGCACGGCCTTCTGGGTGAGTCCCGCGGACCATACGAACCCGGGCCCCGTCACGGGCTGGGCCCCGGTCGGGGCGTAACGCAGGCGCAGTCGCAGGTCACCGCAAGGAGCCGAGTGCGGCCGGCGTACGGAATGGCGTACGGGACGGCGTACGGAATGGCGTAGGGGATACTGCCGGGCACAGGGGCAGTTACGGGGTGGGGGTAGTCGGTGCGACCGTTGGCCAAGGACGATCCGCAGCAGATCGGACCGTTCCGGATCATCGGGCTGCTCGGGGGCGGCGGCATGGGCCGGGTGTATCTCGGCCGGGCGGTGGACGGGCGGACGGTGGCGGTGAAGACCGCGCGGTCCGAGCTCGCCGACGACCGGGGCTTCCGGACGCGTTTCGCCCGTGAGGTGGCCGCCGCCCGGCGGGTGGGCGGGCCGTTCGTGGCGCCGGTGGTCGACGCCGCGCCGCACGACGACGTGCCCTGGATGGCGACCGACTACGTGCCGGGTGTCTCGCTGAGCGATGCCGTGCACGACTGCGGGCCGCTGCCGGAGCGGGCGGTGCGGCTGATGACGGCGGGCCTGCTGCAGGCCCTGGCGGCGGTGCACGCGCAGGGTCTGGTGCACCGCGACCTCAAGCCGTCGAACATCCTGCTCACGGTCGAGGGGCCGCGCGTCATCGACTTCGGTATCGCGTACTCGGCCGCGGACACCGCCCTGACCGTGACCGGCACCGCCCTCGGCACACCGGGGTTCATGGCGCCCGAGCAACTCGTCATGACGGGCCCGGGCGTCACGGGCGCCGCGGACGTGTTCGCGCTCGGCGGGGTGCTCGTGTTCGCGGCGACCGGCGGCGGCCCGTACGGGAGCGCCGAGCCGCAGGTGCTGATGTTCCGCACCGTGCACGAGGAACCGCGGCTCGACGGCCTTCCGGACGGGCTGAAGGAGGTGGTGGCGGCCTGTCTGGCCAAGGAGCCGGAGCGGCGGCCCGCGCTGCCCGCCCTGATGGCGCGGGTGGGCGCGCCCGGCCCGTACGGCGACTGGCTGCCGGCCCCCGTCGCCGTACAGCTCCGCCGGCTGTCCGCGCAGCTCGCCGACCCCAGGTCCCCGGACGCCTTCGCGCCGCGGCCTTCGGTGCCGCGGCCCCCGGCGCAGGAGCCGGCCGGCGTTCCGTTCGACCAGCTGCCGACCAGCATGAGCCCGGACGGCCCGCCGCCCCCGCCGCCGGCCGTGACGCCGGCCTGGCCCGCGCAGACCGCCACGCCGCCGCTGTCCCCCGCCCCTGGTCGAACCGCCCCGGGGCCGAGCCGGCGCCGGGTGCTCGCCGCGCTGTCGGTGGTGGGGGGCCTGGCCGGCACCGGGGCGCTGGGCTGGGCGCTGTGGCCGCAGGGCGGGGGCCGTGACGACGGCGGGAAGAACGCCGGGAACCCGCCCGCGGGCTCCAGGCAACCGTCCGGGCCGTCAGGCCGGCTGCCGGCGGAGATCCGCGACCGGGGCAAGGTCACCATCGGCTCGGACATCGCCTACGCGCCCATGGAGTTCGTCAGGGACGGCAAGCCCGCCGGGCTCGACATCGACCTCGCGCACGCCCTCGGTCGCGAACTGGGCGTCCGCGTCACGTTCGAGAACGCCGTCTTCGACTCGCTGCTGGCCGGCCTGGCCGCGGGCCGCTTCGACCTGGTCATGTCGGCGATGGCCGACACCAAGGAGCGTCAGGAGGGGCGCGCGGAGGGGACGAAGACCGGCGCCGGCGTCGACATGGTCGACTACTTCAGGGCCGGGCTGGTGCTCGTCGTCCGCACCGGCAATCCGGAGGGCATCACCAAGCCCGGGAACCTGTCCGGCAGGACGGTCGCCGTCCAGCGTGGCTCCGTGGCCCGTGACTACGTGGACGGGCTCGGCCGGTCGGTCGCCAAGGGGATCAAGATCCGGGAGTTCGACTCGCAGGCCGAGGTCTACGACGATGTCGCCAAGGGCCGCTCCTCGGCCTGCCTCGACGACTTCCCGGTGGCGGCGCACACCGCCGCCACCCTCTCGGGCGGCGGTGTCCTGGAACTCGTCGGCGGGCAACTCGACCCCCTGCTCTACGGCATCGCGGTCGCCAAGCACCGCCCGGCCCTGCGCGACGCCGTACGGGAAGCCCTCGACCGCCTCGTCAGGAGCGGCGAGTACGCCAGGATCCTCAAGCGGTGGTACGTCGAGGACGGCGCGGTACCGCGGGCGGGCGTCAACGGGGGCGAGTAGGGAGGGTCGGCCGCCGCCGGCTCGCCGCCTTCGGTCCGGGCCCTGCCGGCGCTCACCCGCCGTTGTCGTGGTGCGGCCCGGCGCCCTCGACATCGGTCAAGTCATCGGCCGCCGCGTCCAGTTGACGCCGTTCGTACGCGTCGAGGAAGGGAAACAGGGCCCCGCAGTCGCGGCAGGCCCGCGCGAGTCCGGCGTCGAACGTCGGCCGCGGTTTGAGGATCCCCGGGCGGCGGAATGTGAGGCGCAGACGCTCGCCCCACCTCACGCCCGAGGTGAGTTCCCCGACCGGAGTCAGCCGGCCGGAGCCGCACAGCGCGCATCGCATGCCGGGCACCCTACCCATGCCCGTTCGAGCGTGACGGACAAGATCAACGGACCGCGCCGCGCCGGCGCGGGCCGGGTCCCGTGGCCAGGGTGGGACGGCTGTAGGAACACACAGCCGGGACCGGGGCGCTGGCCTGCGCGAATCGCCAGTAGACTCTGACCACGTGACTGCTGTGTCTGCGAAGCCTCGCATCCCCAATGTTCTGGCCGGCCGCTATGCCTCCACGGAGCTGGCCGTGCTCTGGTCCCCCGAGTACAAGGTCAAGCTGGAGCGGAAGCTGTGGCTCGCCGTGCTGCGTGCGCAGAAGGACCTGGGGGTGGCGGTCCCCGACGAGGCGCTGGCCGACTACGAGCGGGTCCTGGAGAACGTCGACCTGGCGTCGATCGCCGAGCGCGAGAAGGTCACCCGGCACGACGTGAAGGCGCGGATCGAGGAGTTCAACGCGCTGGCCGGCCATGAGCAGGTCCACAAGGGCATGACCTCCCGCGACCTGACCGAGAACGTCGAGCAGCTCCAGGTCCGGCTGTCGCTGGAGCTGATGCGGGACCGTACGGTCGCCGTGCTGGCGCGCCTGGGTTCGCTGGCCGCGCAGCACGCCGAGCTGGTGCTGGCGGGCCGCTCGCACAACGTCGCCGCGCAGGCCACGACGCTGGGCAAGCGGTTCGCGACCGCGGCCGACGAGCTGCTGGTGGCGTACGCGCGCCTGGAGGATCTGCTCTCCCGTTACCCGCTGCGCGGCATCAAGGGCCCCGTGGGCACCGCGCAGGACATGCTGGACCTGCTCGGCGGGGACGCCGCGAAGCTCGCCGAGCTGGAGCAGCGGATCGCCGCGCACCTCGGCTTCGGGCAGGCCTTCACCTCCGTCGGCCAGGTCTACCCGCGCTCGCTGGACTACGACGTGGTCACCTCGCTGGTGCAGCTGGCCGCCGCCCCCTCGTCGCTGGCGAAGACGATCCGGCTGATGGCCGGGCACGAGCTGGTCACCGAGGGCTTCAAGCCCGGCCAGGTCGGCTCGTCGGCGATGCCGCACAAGATGAACACCCGCTCCTGCGAGCGCGTCAACGGCCTGATGGTGATCCTGCGCGGTTATGCCTCGATGACCGGTGAGCTCTCCGGCGACCAGTGGAACGAGGGCGATGTGTCCTGCTCCGTGGTGCGCCGGGTCGCCCTGCCGGACGCGTTCTTCGCGCTGGACGGGCTGCTGGAGACGTTCCTGACGGTGCTCGACGAGTTCGGGGCGTTCCCCGCCGTCGTCGCCCGTGAGCTGGACCGTTACCTGCCGTTCCTCGCCACGACGAAGGTGCTGATGGGGGCGGTCCGGGCCGGGGTGGGCCGCGAGGAGGCCCACGAGGCGATCAAGGAGAACGCGGTGGCGTCGGCGCTGGCCATGCGCGAGCAGGGCGCCGAGCGGAACGAGCTGCTGGACAAGCTGGCCGCGGACGCCCGGCTTCCGCTGGACCGGGAGCAGCTGGCCGCGCTGATGGCGGACAAGCTGTCGTTCACGGGTGCGGCCGCCGACCAGGTGGCGTCGGTCGTCGCCCGGATCGAGGAGATCACCAAGCAGCACCCGGAGGCCGCCGGCTACACCCCGGGCGCGATCCTCTGACCCGGGAGCCCATAAGTGCGCTTCACCCCTGAGGAGCTGCAGGCCGCTCGTGACCGCCTCGTCCCGGACGTGGCGGCGAGCGGTCTGCGGGTCCTCTTCTGCGGGATCAACCCCGGGCTGATGTCGGCGGCCACCGGCCACCACTTCGCCCGGCCCGGCAATCGGTTCTGGCCGGTGCTGCACGCCGCCGGCTTCACCCCGCGGCGGCTGCACCCCCATGAGCAGGAGGAGCTGCTCGTCCACGGGGTCGGGATCACCAATGTCGTGGCGCGGGCGACCGCCCGGGCGGACGAGCTGACCGCGGAGGAGTTCCGCGAGGGCGGCCGGCTGCTGGCGGAGAAGGTGGCCCGGCTGCGGCCGCGCTGGCTCGCCGTCGCCGGGGTCACGGCGTACCGCGTCGCCTTCGACGACAAGCGTGCGACGGTCGGGCCGCAGCCGCGCATGCTGGGGGACACCCGGATCTGGGCGCTGCCCAACCCCAGTGGCCTGAACGCCCATTGGACGCCGGCGACGATGGCGGAGGAGTACGGGCGGTTGCGCGCGGCGGCGTTCGCGGAGGACGGGGCGGCGTAGCGGTCCGCGTTCCGGGACCGCATGGTGGGCGGACGGCGGGCGTTCGGCCAACCTTCACCTTGAAGGCGTGTACATGTCACGCTGCCGGCTCTACTCTGTCGCCGCCCGTGCACGCCCCCACACTTCCGTACGGAGGCAGTCGTGCCCACTCCGTCCCCCTCGCCTTCCCCTGCCCCCACCTCCGCGGAGTCCCCCGCGGACCACCGCGGCCGCCGCTCGCGCCGCCACCGACTCACCGCGCTCGCCGGCGCGTTCGGCCTCGCCGCCGCCGGACTCGGCGTCTGGGCGGGCAACGGCTTCGGCGCCGAGCCCGCCGCGGCCGGGGTGCCCAGCCCGGACCACGTGGTCGTGGTGGTCTTCGAGAACCACGCCTACAGCCAGGTGCTGGGCAGCTCCAGCGCCCCGTACATCAACTCCCTGGCCTCCGGCGGCGCCAGCCTCACCGCCTCGTACGCCGAGACCCACCCCAGCCAGCCCAACTACTACGCGATGTTCTCCGGCGACACCCAGGACGTCACCGACGACAGCTGCGTCACCCCCGGTTTCAGCTCCGCGCCCAACCTCGCCTCCGAGGTGACCGCGGCCGGCAAGTCCTGGGCGAGCTACAACGAGTCGCTGCCGTCCGAGGGCTCCACCACCTGCAAGAGCGGCAAGTACGCGCAGAAGCACAACCCCTGGTTCGGCTTCAGCAACGTGCCCACGAACACGGCGCACACCTTCGACGCGTTCCCCACGGACTTCAGCCAACTGCCGACCGTGTCGTTCGTCGTGCCGAATCTGTGCAGCGATATGCACGACTGCTCGGTCTCCACCGGCGACACCTGGCTGAAGAACCACCTCAAGAGCTACGCGGACTGGGCCAAGACCCACAACAGCCTGCTGCTGGTCACCTTCGACGAGGACAACCGCCTCAGCGGCAACCGCATCCCGACCGTCCTGTACGGCCAGCCGGTGCAGCCCGGCGCCACCTCGGACACCACCTACAACCACTACGACGTCCTGCGCACCCTCGAGGACATGTACGGCACCTCGCACGCCGGGAAGGCCGCCGACGCCAAGGACATCACCGGCATCTGGGCGAGCTGACGTGTACCTCGCGGACAGCCGCGCCACCCGCACGACGGCCGGTCCGGGCACCCGCCCGGGCCGGCCGGTCCGGGCCGCGGTCCCCGGCACCGTCCTCGTACTGGGCACCGTCAGCCTGATCACCGACGTCTCCTCGGAGATGGTCACCGCCGTCCTGCCGCTCTACCTCGTCGCCGAACTCGGCCTGTCCCCGCTCGGGTTCGGGCTGCTGGACGGGGTCTACAACGGCGTCAGCGCGCTCGTCCGGCTGGTCGGCGGGCGGATCTCGGACCGCGGCGGGGGCGGCGGCCACAAGGACGTGGCAGTGGTCGGTTACGGCCTCTCGGCCCTGTGCAAGCCGCTGTTGCTGCTGGTGCACACCCTGCCGCTGATCGGTGCGGTGCTGGCCGCCGACCGCACCGGCAAGGGGCTGCGCACCGCACCGCGCGACGCGATGATCTCGCTGGCGAGCGAACCGGCGGTGCGCGGCCGGGCGTTCGGTGTGCACCGGGCGATGGACACCGCGGGCGCGCTGCTCGGCCCGCTGATCGCCTTCCTCGTGCTGCGCGCCGCGGCGGAGGGGTACGACGCGGTGTTCACGGTCAGCGGCTGTGTGGCCGCGCTCGGCGTGGCCGTCCTGCTGCTCTTCGTCCCCGGCCGGGCGCCGCACGAGTCCACCGGCCGGCGTCCGTCCCCGGCGGGCAACCCGCTCCCGTCGCCGGCGGGCAACCCGCTCCCGTCGCCGGCGGGCAGCCCGCTCCCGTCCCCGGCGCAGGGCACGGCATCCGCGCCGCCGCGCGCCCCGGCGTCCGTTCCGCCGCGCGGCCCGGCATCCGCGCCGCCGCTGCGGCCGCTGCTGCGGCTGCCCGCGCTGCGCCGGCTGACCTGCTGTGCGGTGCTGCTCGGTCTGACCACCGTCAGCGACTCCTTCCTCTACCTCACCCTCCAGCGCCGGCTGGGACTGTCCGAGGCGTGGTTCCCGCTGCTGCCGCTGGGCACCGCCGCGGCCTTCCTGCTGCTGGCCGTGCCGCTGGGCGCGGTCGCGGACCGGTGCGGCCGCCGCCGGCTGTTCCTGCTCGGCCATCTCGCGCTGCTCGGCGCCTACGGGGTGCTGCTCGCGCCGTTCGCCGCCTCGCCGGCGCTGACCTGCCTGGTCCTCGTCCTGCACGGCGGCTTCTACGCGGCCACCGACGGTGTGCTCGCCGCGGCCACCGCCGACGCGGTGCCGGACGCGCTGCGCGGCAGCGGGCTGGCGGTCGTCCAGACCGGCCAGGCCGCGGCCCGCTTCGGCTGCTCGCTGGCCTTCGGCGCGGCCTGGACCGCCTGGGGCGACCGCTGGGCGCTCGGCCTCGCCGCGGCCGGTCTGGCGCTCGCCGCCGCGGTCAGCGCCCGGCTGCTGCGCCCCGCCCCGCCGGCCGGACCGCCCCGGACCGCCGACCCCACGCCTCCGGAGCCCGTCACGTGAACCGCACCACCCGCCTCCTGATCCTGCTCGTCACCGTCCTCCTGCTCGGCGGGATCGCGGTCGGCGCCACCCTGCGCGCCGCCGACCGGGCCGCCGAGAAGGACCGCACCCAGGCCGGCGGGCCCACGGTCACCTCCGGTGCGGTACGGCTGAGCGATCCGCACCGCGCGCTCTTCCGCAACATGGCCTGGGGCCCGCACCGCGACGAGATCACCGCCGTCCCGGCCGGCCGGCCCGCCGGCCCGCGCACCGCCTCCGGCGTCCGCTGCCTGCGTTTCCACGCGGCCGCCGGCACCGGCATCTGCCTGCGGGCCGTGCACGGCGAACTCCGCGACACCTACCGGGCGGTGGTCCTCGACGACCGGCTGCACGAGCGGCGCCACTACGACCTGGCCGGCACCCCGACCCGCGCCCGGGTCTCCCCCGGCGGCCACACCGTCGCCTGGACCGTCTTCGTCAGCGGCGACTCCTACGCGGGCACCGCCTTCTCCACCCGCACCTCGATCCTCGACACCCGCACCGGGCACCTGGACGCCAACCTGGAGACCTATGCACTGACCGTCGGCGGACACCGGGTGCACGCGGCCGACCTCAACGTCTGGGGCGTCACCTTCGCCGACGACGACCACTTCTACGCCACCGCCGCCACCGGCGGGAAGACCTATCTGGTCCGCGGTGACCGCACCGCCCGCACCCTGCGCGCGCTGCACGGCAACGTCGAATGCCCCTCGCTGTCGCCCGACGGCACCCGCATCGCGTACAAGAAGCGGGTCGCCGGCGCCGATCCGGACGCGCCCTGGCGGCTGTACGTACTCGATCTGCGTACGCTGCGCGAGACCGCGACCGGTGAACACCGCAACGTCGACGATCAGGCCGTCTGGCGGGACCGTCACACCCTGGTCTATGCGCTGCCGGGCGACTACGGCGCCGATCTGTGGACCGTGCCCGCAGACGGCTCGGGCAGCCCGCACCGGCTCGCCACCGCCGCGCTCGCCCCGGCCTTCCCTCACTGACCGCCGGCCCTCCGCGTCACCTCCGCCTCTCCCACCGCCACCAGCAGTTGCCACGGCAGCTCCCGGGCGCCCTGTCCGACGCCCACGCCTATCCACCGGCCGTCCACCCGCCAGCCGTACATCCGCGGGACGAAACCGCACAGGGTGTCCAGCGGCGGCCGGACCGGCAGGCCCTGCGCCGTGCGCTCCAACGCGCCTTCCAGGTCGACGACTTCGGGCTCGCCCCACCGTAAGGACAGCGCCTGCACCAGTGCGGTCAGCGCGGCCTCGAACTCCTCCTCGGCCTCCGCGAGCTCGGCGGGGTCCGCGTCCCAGAAGTCCTGGCCGACCCGCAGATCCGCTATGTGGAAGCCCGGCCCACTCTCGACCGGCGCGGAACGCACCCGCTGCGCCGGGAACTCCCGCCGGCGCAGCAGGTCGATGGTGGTCAGCTGCTCGTCAAGCTTCATACCGTCAGTAAACTCCGGGGGTCTGACAATTGGCCGTGCCGCCGGTCACCACGGGCCCGACCAGACCCCTGGCCTCCCCCACCGGGGGGAGGTGGCACCCGGTCGTGCGCTGGCACGATGGCGGCGTGACCGCCTCGTTCGCCTCCGCCGTCCGCCGGCTCGGCCGGCCCGTCACCTACACCCGCTGGCTGCACCTGCTCATGGCCACGGTCGCCGGGATGCTGACCGGTTTCTTGTACCCGCGGACGTTCCGGACGGGCACCTGGGAGACCTGGCTGTGGATGGCGGTGCTGCCGGTCCCCCTGCTCCTCGCGGCCGCCGTGGTGCCGGTGGCCCGACGGTTCGAGGGGCTGCAGGCCCAGCTGCTGCTGACGCCGGGCCCGCACGGCACCGAACAGCGGGCCGCGTCCGGTATCGCCACCACCCCGTCGGCCAGCTGGCGCGACCGCCTCCGTACCGCCGGCTGGCTGCTGCTGCGACTGGAGACGGGCATCGCCGTGAGCGCCCTGAGCATCCAACTGCCCACGCTGGCCGCCGCGTTCACCATGGCGGCGGCCGGCCGGCCCAGCCGTCTGAAGGGCCTGCCGGCCATCGAGGCGCCCCACTGGTGGTACGGCCTGCTGGTGCCGCTCCCCCTCGTGCTGCTCCTGGCCGTCGTCCTCGGGACGGGGTCGCTGATGGCCCGCGCCGCGCGGCTGTTGCTCGGCCCCTCGGCGGCGGAACGGCTGGCCGCGCTGGAGACCCGTACGGAGCGGCTGCTGGCGCACAACCGGCTGGCCCAGGAGCTGCACGACTCGATCGGGCACGCGCTGACCGTGACCGTGGTGCAGGCCGGGGCCGCCCGCGCCGCCGGCAGCCCGGAGTTCACCGACCGGGCGCTGGCCGCCATCGAGGAGACCGGGCGGCAGGCGCTCGGCGAACTGGAGCGGGCCCTGCGGCTGCTGCGCGAGGACGCCCCGCGGCCGGCCGACCGGCCCCTGCTCACCGAGGCCGAACGGCTGCTGGAGTCCGCCCGGGCCGCCGGCTCCCCGGTCAGGGCCGAACTCAGCGGCCCGCTGGCGGACCTGCCCGGGCCGGTCTCCCGGGAGGGGTACCGCATGGTGCAGGAGGCCCTGACGAACGTGCTGCGGCACGCGGGCCCGGTACCGGTGTCCGTACGCATCGCGGCCGACCGCGGCGTACTGGAACTGGAGGTCCGCAACCCGCTGCCCGCCGCCCCCGCGGGGCCCGGCAGCGGTGGCCGCGGCCTGCGGGGGATCCGCGAACGTGCCGCACTGCTCGGCGGGGAGGCCCGCACCGGCCCGGCGGACGGCGCCTGGCAGGTGAGCGTCCGCCTGCCGCTGCCCGCCTGACCCCGCGCCTCGCCAGTAGGGTGATCCCGTGCCGATATCCGTACTCCTGGTCGACGACGAGCCGCTGGTGCGCGCCGGATTGCGCGCCATTCTGGAGGCGCAGCCCGATATCGAGGTGACGGGTGAGGCGGCCGACGGGGCCGCCGTGGTTCCGCTGGTGCGGCAACTACGGCCGGACGTCGTCGCGATGGACGTGCGGATGCCGCTGCTCGACGGGATCGAGGCCACCCGCGCGGTGCTGCGGGCGATCGCCGACCCACCGCGGATCCTCGTCGTCACCACCTTCGAGGCCGACGAGTACGTCTACGAGGCGCTGCGCGCGGGCGCGGACGGTTTTCTGCTCAAGCGGTCCCGGCCGGCCGAGATCGTGCATGCGGTGCGGGTGGTCGCGGAGGGCTCCTCGCTGCTGTTCCCGGCGTCGCTGCGGGCCATCGCCGCGGACCGCGGCAACGACCGGGCCCGGGCGGAGTTCGAGCGGGCCGCGCTGACCGGCCGGGAGCGGGAGGTGCTGCGGCTGATGTGCCGCGGGCTGTCGAACGCGGAGATCGCCGCGGCGCTGGTGGTGGGGGCCGAGACGGTCAAGACGCACGTCAGCGCGGTGCTGGCCAAGCTGGGCGCCCGGGACCGCACCCAGGCCGTGATCGCCGCCTACGAGTCCGGGTTCGTGGCACCGGGGACGGTCGGGTAGCGGCGCCCGGCAGCTGCCGCGGCCCTGGGCGGGGCTCGCCGCACACCGTCTGACCGGCTACGATCCGCCACACACAAAAAGCGAGGGAGAGGGACGTTGGGGCGGCTCACCGGCGGGGACCCCTCGCTGCTGCGACGGATCAACTCCGCGGTGGTGCTGGACGCGCTGCGCGCCGCGGACTCCGCCACGCTCACCCATCTCGTCCAGGTGACGGGCCTGTCGCGGCCCACGGTCGAGGGCGTGGTCGAGGGGCTCATCGAGAGCGGCCTGGTCGTCGAGGTGCCCGCCGAGGAGGGCGAGGCGCGCCGCCAGGGCCGTCCGGCCCGCCGCTTCCGGTTCCGTACCGAGGCCGGCCATCTGCTGGGCATCGAGATCGGGCCGCACCGCATCGTGGCGCTGCTGTCGGATCTGAGCGGCCGGGTGCGGGACACCGCGCAGCGCACCGTCGAGGAGGGCGCACCGGCCGACGAGCGGCTGGACCGGGTGCGGACCGTGGTGGCCGATCTGCTGCGGCGCACCGGCGTGCCGCGCCGCAGCCTGCGGGCCGTCGGCGTGGCCGGCCCGGGCATCGTGGAGGCGGACGGCACGGTGCGGCTGGGCACCGCGCTGCCCGGCTGGACGGGGCTGCCGCTGGGTGACCGGCTGCGGCGGTCGTTCCGCTGTCCGGTGCTGGTCGAGAACGACGCCAACGCCGCGGCGGTGGCCGAGCACTGGCAGGGCGCGGCGGCCGGCTCGGACGACATCGTCTTCGTGCTGGCGGGGCTGAGCCCGGGTGCCGGTTCGCTGATCGGCGGGCGGCTGCACCGCGGCTTCGGCGGTGCGGCCGGGGAGATCGGCGCACTGCATCTGCTCGGGCGGGAGGCGACCCCGGAGGCGCTGCTGTCGACGACCGGGAAGCCGCTGCACCCGCTGGACGAGGCGCAGGTCGCGGCGGTGTTCGCGGCCGCCGGGAAGGGCGATGCGCGGGCCCGGGACGCGGTGGACCGGTTCATCCGGCGGCTGGTGCACGACGTCGCGGCGCTGGTGCTGGCGCTGGATCCGGAGCTGGTGGTGATCGGCGGCTGGGCGAACGGGCTGGCCGGTGTACTGGAGCCGCTGCGCGAGGAGTTGGCGCGCTACTGTCTGCGGCCGCCGCGGGTCGTGCTGTCCCAGCTGGGCGAGGCGGCGGTGGCGACCGGTGCGCTGCGGCTGGCGCTCGACCATGTCGAGGGGGAACTCTTCGCGGTGCAGGGGACGGTGACGGCCCGTCGGTGACCGTCACCGTCCCGTGCTTACGGTCAGCCCGCGAGCAGGGCCACCGCGTCGCGCTCGCCGAAGGTCAGCCGGCAGGTGTCGGCGCGGTATGTGGACACCGCGACCGCGGTCGGCCGTCCCCGGGAGACGTAGCGGGTCGTGACGACCAGTACGGGCGCGCCCGGGAGCCGGTCGAGCTGCTTGGCGTCCTCGGCGCGGGCGGAGCCGAGCTCCACGGTGCGGTCCTGGCCCTCCAGCTCGTGCTCCTGGAGTGCGCGCAGCACGGCACGGGCGCGGCCGGGGGCGCTGAGCGCGGCCTCCGGGTCGTATCCGGGGACCGCGGCCGCGGGGACGTACAGCAGCTCGGCGGCGACCGGGCGGCCGTCGGTGACACGGTTGCGGCGCACGATGTGCACCGGTTCGCCGGGGGCGGTCTCCAGCAGCCGGGCCACCTCTGCCGGGACCGTGTCGCTCTCGGCGGCGTCGACCGGCTGCCAGTCGTCGCCGGGGGTGCCGGGCCAGGTGTGGCGGACGGGGTCGACGGCGACGTCGGCGCGGGGCGGGGCGACGGTGGTGCCGACGCCGCGGCGGCGCTGGAGCCTGCCCTCCAGCTCCAGCTGTTCGAGCGCCTGCCGGAGCGTGGCCCGGGCGACGCCGAACCGGGCCGCCAGCTCACGCTCGTTGGGCAGCACCTCACCGACCGCGAACTCCGAGTCCAGCGCCTCGCTGAGCACGGTCTTGAGGTGCCAGTACTTCGGTTCCGGCACCGTGTCGAGTTGCGTGGTCCCCACCCTGTCCTCCGCACTGGCGGCTGCCCGCGGGGCAGCGCCCCCTTTATGAGCGCTTCTTTATTAAAGGTTGTTGCAGTATCCCGACGATATGGCCGCCCCCACCCTTGGTCAAGACCAATCCCGCCACCGATTGGCGCAGCCCGGCGCGACGAGAACACGACCGGGCTGCCGGATCGGCGGGCCGCGGGTCAACCGGCGGCCAGCGCCCCGAGCTTGTCCGGATTGCGCACGATGTAGACGGTCCGGATCCGGCCGTCCTGGATGCCGAGCTGGAGGACCGTGTCCGGCACACCGCCCTGGTGCCCCAACACGGCGATCCCGCCGTTGAGTTCGCACAGGCCGAACTCCATACCGGCCGGCTGGGACTTGGCGACGCCGAGGAGGAAGCGGGCGACCTTGCCGGCGGACTCGATGATCCGCAGCGGTGCCTTGGCCTTGCCGCCGCTGTCGCCGACCAGCCGGGCGTCCGCCGCGAGCAGGCTCAGCAGACCCTCCAGGTCGTCACCGGCCGCCGCGGCCAGGAACCGCTCGGTCAGATCGCGCTGTTGCTCCGGATCGACCTCGTAGCGCGGACTGCCCTCCTCGACGTGGCGCCGGGCCCGGCCCGCCAGTTGGCGCACCGCGGCCTCGCTGCGGTCGAGGACCGCGGCGATCTCCGCGTAGGGGTAGCCGAACGCCTCGCGCAGCACGAACACGGCGCGCTCCAGAGGGGAGAGCGATTCCATGACGACGAGCACCGCGAGGGTGACGGTCTCGGCGAACACGGCGTGCTCCGCGCCGTCCGGCGGGCTCCCGGCGGCGTCCGTCGCCAGCGGCTCGGGCAGCCAGGGCCCCACGTAGGACTCCCGCCGCGACTGGGCCTGGCGCAGCCGGTCGATGGCCAGCCGGGTGGTGATCCGCACCAGGAAGGCGCGCGGCTCGCGGACCTCGGCCCGGTCCGCGCCGGCCCAGCGCAGCCAGGCGTCCTGCACCACGTCCTCGGCGTCGGCCACCCGGCCGAGCATCCGGTAGGCCACCCCGAAGAGGACCGGGCGGTGTTCCTCGAAGACATCGGTCGCGGTATCGCTTCGCACCCGTCCATCCCACCGGGCGGTCCGGCCGTTGTCCAGCGGAAACGGCACGGTGCGAGGCACACCACTGTGCCGCCGGGCCGACCGCGGCCGCACCCCGGCGCCCAGTACGACGCCCGCGCCCACCAGCAGGCTGCCGCCCAGCTGGGCCGGGCCGTATCCGCCGGTTCCGGCCAAAGGCGCGGTGAGCGCGGCGAAGACGGGGATCAGGCCGGAGTAGAGGGTGGCGCGTTCGGCGCCGATCCGCTGGATGCCGGCGTACCAGCAGACGAAGCCGATGACGGTGACGATGACGGCCTGCCAGCCGAGGGCGGCCGCCTCGACCGGGTCCGGCATCCGCAGCCAGCCGGCGCCCCCGGTGACCGTGCCGACGACGGTGGCCTCCACCGCGGCGAGCGCGCTGACCACCGCCGACAGCAGCCGGGGGCCGAGCGGTGGCAGGACGGGCACCGCCAGTACGGCGAAGCCCACCTCCCCGCACAGCGCGGCCAGCGACCAGACCAGCCCCATGGCGGCGGTGCGTCCCCACCCCTGGACGACCCAGGCGCCGGCGGCCACCAGGAGGGCGCCGCGTACCACCGCCGGGTTCGGCCGGCGACCCGCCAGAGCGGGCACGAGCACGGCGACGACCACCGGGGCGCAGCCGACGAACACCCCTGGCACGGCCGGTTCGGCGGTGCGTTCGGCCGCCAGGATCGCGAGGTTGAAGCCGAGCATGCCGAGGGCGGCGAGCAGGGCGAGACGTCCCCACCGGCGGCCGGTGAGGGCGCGCAGCGGCGGGCCGGCCCGTCGGCCCACGAGGGCGAAGAGGATCAGGGCGGCGAGGCCGTAGCGCAGGGCCTGGCCGCCCGCCCACGGGTAGTCGCCCAGCAGGCTGTTGGCGGTGAAGGAGCCGCCCACCAGGAAGCAGGCGAAGGCGGCGGAGAGCGCGCCGTGCAGCGGAGTCCGGTTCATGAGACGGACGCTAGGAAGAGCGGCGGACCGTCTTAAGGTCCACTTCAGCGGCTGCGTAGGGGACCACTTGGCGGCGGCGGAACGGGGGACGCGGCGATGCCGGACGACAACGGGTCGTGCAGCGACGGGAGTTGGACGGCCGCCTGGGAGCTGCTGCTGCCGACGGCCGCCGCACCGCGGCGCCGGCGCGGCCGCGCCCTCCAGGAGGCGCTGCGCGAGGCGGTCCGCTCCGGGCGGCTGGCGGCCGGGACCCGGCTGCCGTCGGGCCGGGAGCTGGCCGCCGATCTCGGGGTCTCCCGCGGTCTGGTGACCGAGGCGTACGAGCAGTTGACCGCCGAGGGCTATCTGCACAGCCGGCGCGGCGCGGGCACCTGGGTCGGCGGTGCGGTGCGCGCTGCGGGCCCGCCCAGGACCACCGCGGCGCCCGCGGCCGGCGTCCCGCTCGTCGACTTCACGCCCGGCACCCCCGACCTCTCGCTGTTCCCGCGGGCGGCCTGGTCGGCCGCCCACCGCCGGGCGCTGCACCGGCTGCCGCACCGCGCCCTCGGCTACCCGGACCCGCGCGGCCTGCCCGAACTGCGGCGGGAGCTCGCCCAGTTGCTGATCCGCCGCCGTGGGGTGGCCGTCGATCCGGAGCGGCTGGTGGTGTGTTCGGGCGTGGCGCAGGCGATGACGCTGCTGGGCTTCGCACTGCGCGCGGCCGGGCACCGGACGGTGGCAGTGGAGGACCCGGGCAGCCCCGAGCACACCCAGTTGTTCGCCGCCGCCGGGCTGGCGTCCGTACCGGTTCCGCTGGACGGCGAGGGCCCGGTGACGGCGGTGCTGGCGGCTTCCGGGGCGCGGGCCGCGGTGCTGACGCCGTCCCACCAGTTCCCCTCCGGGACGGCACTGTCGGCGGCCCGCCGGGCGGAGCTGCTCGGCTGGGCACGGGCGGCCGGCGGGCTGCTCGTCGAGGACGACTACGACGGCGACTTCCGCTACGACCGGGCGCCGGTCGGCGCGTTGCAGGGCCTGGACCCGGACCGGGTGGCGTACACCGGCTCGGTGAGCAAGTCGCTGGCACCAGGGCTGCGGCTGGGCTGGCTGGTGGTGCCCGAGTGGCTGGCCGACGAGGTGGTGGCCCGTAAGCGGACGATGGATCTGGGCAATCCGGTGCTGGACCAGGCACTGCTGGCCGAACTCATCGCCCGGGGCGACTACGACCGTCAGCTGCGCCGCTGCCAGCGCGCCTACCGGGAGCGCCGGGACGCGCTGACCGCGGCGCTGGCCGCGCACTGCCCCGGCGCCGGGGTGACCGGTATCGCCGCCGGGCTGCATGTCATCGTCACGCTGCCCGCGGCGTACGGGCCCGAGGAGGAGCTGCTCGCCCGGGCCCGACGGGCCGGGCTGGCGCTGCGCCCGCTGTCCGCCTACCGGAGCGCGCCCGCGCCGCCGGGCGACGGGCCGGTCCGGCTGGTCCTGGGGTACGCCCATCTGGCCCCCTCGGACCTCGACCGCGGGGTACGGCTGCTGGGCACGCTGCGCCCGGCAGGGGAAGCGGCCCGGTGCGGGAGCGGGAACCCGGGCCGCTAGGCGTGTCGGGCTCCGCCGGAGCCCCACACGCCCCGGTGCGGCTGCGGGCGGCGGCGCGTACGGGGAGCGTCATCGTCATGGCGGGGTCCTGGCGGTCGGTCCCCGGGCTTGCGACCATGGCCCGGCCCGGGGCCTTCCGTGGACCGGGGCGCTCGCGCACCATCCGTGAACCACTCCGCGTTCACCGGGAGTTCGGCTGCGGGGCACCGAACAGCGATACGAACAGGTCGTCAGTGTGTCGGTCGAGGCATGGAGGTTGGAGATGGCGCAGGGATCCGGCGGCGGCTGGGGGCGGCGGGCGGTGCTGCGGGGCGCGGCGGCGGGTTCCGCGGCGCTGGCGCTGCCCGCGGTCGCCGGGGCCGCGCCCGCGCTGGCCCGCGGCGGGCGGCCGAGCGCCGACTGGGGCGTACAGGTCGGTGACGTGACCACGTCCTCGGGCCTGGTGTGGGTGCGGTCCGACCGGCCGGCCCGGATGGTGGTGCAGACCGCGGCGACCGAGTCGTTCCGCGCTGCGAAGACCACGCGGACCTGGCACGGCCCGCTCCTCGGCGCGGGCACGGACTTCACCGGTGTCACCCCGCTGCACGGTCTGCCGGCCGGCGAGCAGGTCCACTACCGGGTGCTGCTGGCCGACCCGGACGATCCGCGGCGCACCGGCGAGCCGGTCACCGGCACCTTCCGTACCGCCCCCGAGGGGCGCCACGCCGACGTGCGCTTCCTCTGGTCGGGCGATCTGGCCGGCCAGGGCTGGGGCATCAATCCGGACCGCGGCGGCTACCGCGTCTACGAGGACATGCGGCGCCGGAACCCGGACTTCTTCCTGTGCAGCGGCGACAACATCTACGCCGACAACCCGATCACCGAGCGGGTGACCCTGCCGGACGGCCGGATCTGGCGGAACGTGACGACCGAGGAGAAGGCGAAGGTCGCCGAGACGCTCCAGGAGTTCCGCGGCGCGTTCCGCTACAACCTGCTGGACGAGAATCTGCGCCGGTTCAACGCCCAGGTGCCGACGATCACCCAGTGGGACGACCACGAGGTGCACAACAACTGGTACCCGGGGCAGCTGCTCGACGACGACCGGTACGCGGAGAAGCGCACGGACGTGCTCTCCGCGCGGTCGCTGCGGGCCTTCGCCGAGTACTTCCCGATCCGTACGCTGCGGCCGGACGGCACCGGAAGGGTCTACCGGGTGGTGCACCACGGCCCGCTGCTGGACGTCTTCGTGCTGGACATGCGCCGTTACCGCAACGCCAATTCGCCGGACCGGCAGACCGACGACCCGCAGGGCATCCTCGGGGCGGAGCAGCTGCGCTGGCTCAAGCGTGAGCTGTCCCGCTCACGTGCGGTGTGGAAGGTGATCGCCTCGGACATGCCGCTGGGGCTGGTCGTCCCGGACGGCAGGACGAACTTCGAGGCGGTGGCGCAGGGCGATCCGGGCGCTCCGCTGGGGCGGGAGCTGCAGCTGGCGGAGCTGCTGCGGCACATCAAGCACGCCCGGGTGACCGGCACGGTGTGGATCACCGCGGACGTGCACTACACCTCGGCGCAGCACTACGCGCCGGAGCGGGCTGCGTTCCAGGATTTCGCGCCGTTCTGGGAGTTCGTGTCGGGGCCGTTGAACGCGGGCGGTTTCCAGGCCGTGAAGCTCGATGGAACGTTCGGGCCGGAGCAGGCGTTCCTCAAGGCACCGGACCGTGCGAACGTCTCCCCTGCGGAGAGTCCGCAGTACTTCGGCGAGATCGACATCGACGGGGGAAGCGGGGAGCTGACGGTGCGGTTGCGTCAGGAGGGCGGGGACGTGTTGTTCAGCAAGGTGCTTCAACCCGGACGGGTAGGACAGTAGGGACCAATGCGCCGATTGCGTCTTTTACCCGTCGGACACAATGTGTTGGCGACCAGGCAACACCTGTCCGCGAGGCTGTGTGCATGACTGAAGCAACCTCCGCCACCTCATCCCGCCGGCACCACTGGCGGCGGGAGCTCGTCGAGCTCGCCGCCCTGTTCACGGCCGTCGCGGTGGCCGACGCGGTCGCCAACATGGTCGCGCACGGCCCGTCCGGCCCGGGGCTGCTGTGCGCCGCCGCGGTGGCCCTGGCCGCCACGGCGGGCTTCCACGTCTGGTGGTCACGGCGCCACGACCACGCCCCGCCGCCGACCGATACCGGCGCCACGGCGCCGTCCCCGACCGGTGCGTCCACCAGAGGCGCCGGTCAGGAGACGACGCTGTGGCGGATGCGGACCACGGTCCGCGACGAACCGGGCAGCCTGGCCGCGCTGTGCACGGCACTGGCCGCCCGGCAGGTGGACATCCTCAGCCTGCAGACCCACCCGCTGTCCGCGGGCACCGTCGACGAGTTCCTGCTGCGCGCACCGGCCCCGCTGACGCCCGCGGAGCTCACCCGTACGGTGGCCGGCGCCGGCGGCAGACACAGCTGGCTGGAGCGGGCCGACGCCCACGACCTCGTCGACGCACCCACCCGGATGCTCGGCCTGGCCACCCGTACGGCCCTGGACTCCGCCGAACTCCCGCTGGCGCTCCGGCAGTTGCTGGGGCGCTGCACGATCCACTCGGTGCCCGCCCGCTCGCTGACCGGTCAGCCGCTCGCCGAGCAGGTGCCCGCGGAGGGCGTGCTGGAGGACCATGTGATGAAGTTCCGTGACCCCTCCGGGGGGTCGCTCACGATCGAAAGGCCGCAGTTGCCGTTCACCCCCACCGAGTTCGCCCGGGTGCGGGCCCTGGTCGAGCTGGACGCCCGGCTGGGCCAGCGGGTGCCGCCGCGGCGGGACGTACTCACCCTGCCGGAGGGCAACGAGATCACCGTCCGCCGGGCCGACACCTCCGACCTGGCCGCGGCCCGGGAGATGCACGACCGCTGCTCGCCCCGGACCCTCGCGCTGCGCTACCACGGCCCGGTCGGCGACGCGGACCGCTACCTCTCCCATCTGCTCAGCCCGCGCTTCGGCCGCACCCTGGCGGTGGAGACCGCGTCCGGCCGGCTGGTGGCGCTCGGCCATCTGCTCTGGGACGGCGACGAGACCGAGGTCGCCCTGCTGGTCGAGGACGCCTGGCAGCAGCGCGGCATCGGCGCCGAACTGCTGCGCCGGCTGGTGGCGATGGCGGGCGAGGCCGGCTGCGACAGCGTCTACGCGATCACCCAGGCCTCGAACACCGGCATGGTGGCCGCGATGCGCGGCCTCGGTCTGCCGCTGGACTACCAGATCGAGGAGGGCACGCTGGTGATCACGGCCCGCCCGGCCGGTCCGCCCGCCCGGCGGGAGGCCCGTGAGACCGTGCGCATCCAGGACCCGACCGGCCGCCACTGAACCGGCCACGGCCCGCCGGCCGGCCGGGTGGCGCGTGCCGCCCGGCCGACCGTCCGCCGTGGGCCGGGGGCGGGGGCCGGTGAAGGCAATGACGCCGTAAAGTGACAGGAACGTACGGGCTGTTGATGGTGACGCGGCGGGCCGATCCGTACGAGGATGGTCCGCATGTCCCACACCACTACCCCCACCGGCGGTCCGCTGCCCCGTCAGGTCGCCGACGCCTACGTCGACGCGCTCGTCGAGCTGGACCCCATCACCGGCACCTACCTCGGCGTTCCCGAGAGCTCCTCGAAGCTCCCCGACTTCTCACCGACGGGCCAGGAGGCGGTGGCCCAGCTCGCGCGTACGACGCTGGAGAAGCTCACCGAGGCGGAGGCCCGGCCGGGCGCGGAGCACCCGACCGAGAAGGTCTGCGCACGGCTGCTGCGCGAGCGGCTGACCGCCGAGCTGGCGGTGCACGAGGCGGGCGAGGGCCTGCGCGCGGTCAGCAACCTCAGCTCGCCGCTGCACAGCACCCGCAGCGCCTTCACCCTCACCCCCGCCGAGACCGAGGCGGACTGGGCGGCGATCGCCCAGCGGCTGCGGGCGGTGCCGGCCGCCCTGGAGGGCTACCGCGCCGCACTGGACGCCGGCCGCAAGCGCGACCTGCCCGCCGGTCCGCTGCAAGTCGCCACCGTCATCGGCCAGTTGGACGAATGGATCGGCACCGACCGCAGCTGGTTCGCGGTGTTCACCGACCCGGGCCCCGAGGCGCTGCGCGCCGAACTGACCGAGGCCGCCGAGGTGGCCACCGGCGCGCTGGTGGAGCTGCGCGACTGGTTCCGTGACGTCTACGCCCCGGCCATCGAGGGCGCCCCCGACGTGGTGGGCCGGGAACGCTACACCCGGCTCGCCCGTTACTACATCGGCGCCGACCTCGACGCGGACGAGGCGTACGCGTACGGCTGGTCGGAGTTCTACCGGCTGCTGGCGGAGATGGAGACCGAGGCGGAGCGGGTGCTGCCCGGCGCGAAGACGCCGTGGGAGGCGCTGGCCTGGTGCGATGAGCACGGCGAGGCGGTCGAGGGGGTCGACGAGGTCCGGCAGTGGCTGCAGTCGTTGATGGACGAGGCCATCGACAGCCTGGACGGCACGCACTTCGAACTCGCCGAGCGGGTGCGCCGGGTGGAGTCCCGGATCGCCCCGCCCGGCAGCGCCGCCTCCCCCTACTACACCCAGCCGTCGCTGGACTTCTCCCGCCCCGGCCGCACCTGGCTCCCCACGATGGGCGAGACCCGCTTCCCGGCGTACGACCTGGTCTCGACGTGGTACCACGAGGGCGTGCCCGGCCATCACCTCCAGCTGGCGCAGTGGGCGCACGTCGCCGAGTCGCTCTCCCGCTACCAGACGACGGTGGGCATCGTCAGTGCCAACGTGGAGGGCTGGGCGCTGTACGCGGAACGCCTCATGGACGAGCTGGGCTTCCTGACGACGCCGGAGCGCCGGCTGGGCTATCTGGACGCGCAGATGATGCGGGCCATCCGCGTCATCATCGACATCGGCATGCACCTGGAGCTGGAGATCCCGGCGGACTCGCCGTTCCACCCGGGCGAGCGCTGGACGCCGGAGCTGGCCCACGAGTTCCTGGCGAGCCACTGCAGCCGCCCGGCCGAATTCGTCGAGAGCGAGATCATCCGCTACCAGGGCATGGCCGGCCAGGCGATCGGCTACAAGCTCGGCGAACGCATCTGGCTGCAGGGCCGCGACGCCGCCCGCGCCCGCCACGGCGCCGGTTTCGACCTCAAGGCCTGGCACATGGCCGCCCTCTCCCAGGGCTCCCTGGGCCTGGACGACCTGCTGAGCGAACTCTCCGCGCTCTGAAGGGAGTTCGCGGTGCGCCGGGTCCGGCAGGGGGCTGCCGGACCCGGTACCGGACTGCCGGGTCCCGCCGCCCGGCGCACGCCCGTCCCGCTCAGCAGCCGCACTCCCCCGCGCCGACCGGGGCGGTCAGCGGGTCGGCGGGGCGGGTTTCGGTCCCCTGCCAGGTCTCGGTCGGGTAGCCCTCGCGGATCCAGTACTCGATGCCGCCCAGCATCTCCTTGACGCGGTAACCGAGCCGGGACAGGGCGAGGGCGGCGCGGGTGGCGCCGTCACAGCCGGGGCCCCAGCAGTACACGACGACCGGCACCTCCGGGTCGAGCAGCCGCGGGGCGTCCGCGGGGATCCGGGCGGTGGGCAGGTGGACGGCGCCGGGGACGTGGCCCTGGTCCCAGGCGGCGGTGCTGCGGGAGTCGACCACGACGAAGTCCGCGGCGCCGGCCGTAAGGGCGGTGTGCACATCGGCGACATCGGTGTGGAAGGCGAGCCGCGCGGCGAAGTACGCGGCGGCGTCGGCCGGGGCCGGGGGCACCTCCCAGCGGTAGCTGGGGGACGGCGGAGTGGCGAGTACGGGGCTGGTGGCGGCGGCCGGGGACCGCCGGACCTGGCGGGGCTGCTGAGTGATCATGGCGGTAAATCTATGGTCGGCCGCCGTGGCCGAGAAGCGACGATCCCCGGCGAAACCCTTGCCCTACCGGGGATTCCACTGCTAGACAGCGCGGATGACCGGATATTCCCCCGACGCCACCGACTGGCGCATCCTCGACGTCCTGCAGCGCCACGGCCGCGCGGGCTACGCCGAACTGGCCCGCGCCGTGAACATGTCCGCCAGTGCCGTCACCGAGCGGGTCCGGCGGCTGGAGGAGGCCGGGGTGATCTCGGGGTACGCGGCGGTGGTCGACCCCGAGCGGATCGGGCTGCCGGTGCTGGCCTTCGTCCGGCTCCGCTATCCGAACGGCAACTACAAGCCGTTCCATGATCTGCTGGAGACGACTCCGGAGATCCTGGAGGCGCACCACGTCACG
Organism: Streptomyces sp. NPDC059649; assembly: GCF_042734445.1. Taxonomy (NCBI): domain Bacteria; kingdom Bacillati; phylum Actinomycetota; class Actinomycetes; order Kitasatosporales; family Streptomycetaceae; genus Streptomyces; species Streptomyces sp. NPDC059649. The sequence goes on along the minus strand of NZ_JBHWDV010000016.1, from coordinate 77,780 downwards.
GGCGACGACTGCTTCGTGATCAAGGTCGCGGCCCGTTCCATGAAGCATCTGGAAGAGGTGTCCGGGCGGATCGGCGCGCTCGGCTCGGTGACCACCAGCGTGGTGTATTCGTCACCGCTGCTGCGCCGGCCGGTCAGCCACTGACCCGGCCCGACCCGCACTCCCCCGGGCTCAGTGCGGTACGTGGTGCCGTACCGCCGAGCCCGTCCGGGCCTTGAGGACCTCCAGCTGGACGGGGATGCGCGCCTTGAGGTCCGCGACATGGCTGACGATGCCGACACTGCGGTCGCGCTCGCGCAGGGAGTCCAGGACGTCCAGCACCTCGTCGAGGGTCTGCTCGTCGAGGCTGCCGAAGCCCTCGTCGATGAAGAGGGTGTCCAGCCGGGTGCCGCCGGCCTCGTCGGTGACGACGTCGGCGAGTCCGAGGGCCAGCGCGAGCGAGGCGAAGAAGGTCTCCCCGCCGGAGAGGCTGGCGGTGTCCCGCTCGCGGCCGGTCCAGCCGTCGACGACGTGCAGCCCGAGCCCGGAGCGGCGGGTGCCGCCGGCCCGTTCGTCGGAGTGCACGAGGGTGTAGCGGCCGGCCGACATCCGGTGCAGCCGGGCGCTGGCCGCGGCCGCGACCTGTTCGAGCCGGGCGGCGAGGACGTACGACTCCAGCCGCATCCGCCGCTCGTTCTCGCCGGACGTGCCGGCGGCCAGCGCGGCGAGCCGGGCGATGCGGTCGTGCGCGGCGCGCAGCGGGGCCAGCGCCCGGGCATCGGCCTCGGCGCGCGCGGAGAGCCGGTCGAGCTCGGTGGCGCGGGCCTGGGCGGTGGCGTGGGCCGTGGCCGCGGTGCGCAGCCGCGCCGCCGCCTCCTGGTGCGCGGCCTGGGCGGCGTCCGGGTCGGCGGGCGGCAGCGCGGCCGCGGCGGACACCTCCGGGTCGGCCAGCTCCGCCTCGGTCGCGGCGGATTCCCGCTGCCAGTCGTCGAGCCGCTGCTGCAGGGCCCGCCAGGCGTCGTCCCGCAGCAGTGCTCCGGCGACCGCCTGCGGGGTGTCGAACCCGGCCCGGTAGGCGGCGTCGGAGAGCGCGGCGTCGGCCTCCTTGAGCCGCTCGGCGCAGGAGTGCGCCGTACGGGCCGCCTCGGCCGCGGCGGCCAGCCGGGCCACCTGCCGCTCCAGCCGCCCGGCCCGCTCGGCCACGCTCGCGCAGTCCGCCCGGGCCCGTGCCAACTCCTCCTCCAGCGCGGCCCGTTCAGCGTCCAGCGCCTCACGGCGGGAGGTGCGGGCGGCGGCCCGGCGCTCGGCCTGCTGCTGCTCGGCGCGGCGCCGTTCGTGCTCCCGCTCGGCGCGGTCGAGTGCCTCGCGGGCGGCGTGCAGATCGGCGCCGCGGGCGTGCTCGCGGGCCAGATCGGCCCGCAACTCCTCGACCTGCGCGGTGAGTTCGACGACCGGGGCGTCACCTGCGGTGGCGGCGGCGCCGGCCAGTTCCTCCTTGGCGGACTGGCAGCGCCGCTCGGCCTGCCGACGGGTCTCCTCGGCCCGGCGGTACGCGGCCAGTGCGGCCTCCTCGGCGGCGCGGTCGACATGGCCGGCGCCGGCCCGGGCCGGCGCCGGATGCTCGGTGGCACCGCACACCACACAGGCCGTGCCGTCGCTGAGCCCCTCCGCGAGCTCGGCGGCGATCCCGCGCAGCCGCCGGTCCTTGAGGTCGAGCCAGTGCTCGTGGGCGGCCGCGGACCGCTCCCGTGTGCTGAGCAACTCCCGTTCCGCGGCGTGTACTTCCTCGGTGAGCCGGTCGCGCTGCCGGGCCGCGGCGAGCCGTTCGGAGGCCGGTTCGACGCGGGCGGCGAGCTGCTCGGCCCGGGTCGCGGCGTCCTGGGCCGTCTCGATGCGCTGCTGATGGGCGCGGCGGGCCCGGTCCCACTGGGCGAGCCACTCGTCGGCGTCCAGCAGGGTCTGTTCGTCGGCGCGCGCCTCGCGGTCCAGTGCGGCCCGTTCCGCACCGATCTCGGCGGCCCGCCGCTCGGCCCGCCGGGCCGCCCCGAGCGAGCCCAGCTCCTCCCGCAACTCCCGCTCCCTGGCGGCGAGTTGACCGCCCGCGGCGTCAGCGAGCTCCGGCGGCAGGAGGCTGCGGCACTCGGCGTCGGCGCGCTGGGCGGCGTCCAGGTCGCGTCCGGCGGCGTCACGGAGGGCGAGCGCGGGCGCCACCTCTGCGGCGGCGCGGGCCCGGGCCAGCCGTTCGCGGGTCTCGTCCCGTTCCGCGGACCGGGCCCGCAGGGCATCGGCCCGGCGGCGGGCGTCCGCGTACCGCTGCTGGAGCCGGTGCCGTTCGCGGGCCTCCGCCAGCCGGCCGGCCACGGTCCGTTCCGCTTCTTCGGCGTGGTGCAGCGCGGAGCGGGCGATGTCCAGCCGCTCCCGTGCGGTCACCCGGGCGACGGCGGCGCCGGCCAGCACCGCGTCGGCGAATCCCGGCTCGCCCGGTCCGGGCAGGTCCGGCTCCGCGGGGGCGTGCCCGCCGCCGCGTCCGGCCCGCCCGGCCGTGCCCGCGGTACGTCGTCCGGCGGCGCCGCCCTGTGCCGGGACCGAAGCCGCCGTCCGCCGCCCGGAGTCCGCGGCCGGCAGCAGCCCCGCGAACACGGCGGCGTCACCGGATTCCGCATCCGCGGTACCGCCGGCCGCCTGCGCCATCCGGTGCGCCAGCGCCAGCAGCCGTTCGTCGCCCGCCGCGACCTCGTCGGCGGCGGCCCGGCGGCGCGCGGTCAGCTGTTCCTCCAGCGCGGCGAACCTGCGGGTGTCGAAGAGCCGCCCGAGCAGCCGGGCGCGGGCCTCGGCGTCGGCCCGCAGGAAGCGCGCGAACTCGCCCTGCGGCAACAGCACGACCTGGCAGAACTGCTCCTTGCTCATGCCGAGCAGCTGCCCGATCTCCTCCCCGATCTCCTGGTGCGAACGGCTCAGCGCCTTCCAGTGCCCCTCGCCGCCGGCCGCCGGCCCCTCCGGCCCGGCCGGTACGAACTCCCGCAGCCGGCTCTGCGCCTTCTCCCTCGTCGTGCCGCTGCCGCGCTTCTTGGGCCGCGGCTGCTCGGGCAGCCGGGTGATCTCCAACCGCCGGTCCGCGACGGTGAGTTCGAGGACGACCTCGGTGAGGGTCAGCGGGTCGGCCAGGTCGCTGCGCAGTGCCTGACCGCTCTGCCGCGCCCCGGGGACCGACCCGTACAGGGCGAAGCAGACCGCGTCGAGGACCGAGGTCTTGCCGGCGCCGGTCGGCCCGTGCAGCAGGAACAGGCCGTCCCGGGTGAGCCGGTCGAAGTCGATGGTCTGGGTGTCGCCGAACGGCCCGAACGCGGTGACGGTCAGCCGGTGCAGCCTCATCGCGCCCCCTCGGCCGCCATCTCGTGGGCGCGCACCTCGTCGATCGCGGAGCGCAGTTCGGCCCGTTCACCGGCGTCGGCCGCGCGGCCGGACCGTACGTGTGCCACGAAGTCCTCGGCGATCTCCTGGTCGCTGCGGCCGCGCAACCGCTGGGCGTACGAGGCCGACGAGCGGGCCGGTCCCTCGTCGGGGTCGAAGACCAGGCTGACGAGGTGCGGGAAGCGGCGGGCGAGCCGGGCCATGGGCTCGTGCGGGCGGGCGCTGTCGGTGAGCGTCGCCTCGACCCAGGAGTCCTCGTGCGACGCCAGTGCCGGGTCGTCGAGCAACTGCTCCAGCGGCCCCCGGATGCGGGCCAGCGGCCGGGGCACCGGGCAGTCCACCCGCTCCCCGTGCACCGCCCCGTCCGCGTCGAGCTCGATCAGCCACATCGACTTGCGGTGGGTGGCCTCGGAGAACGAGTACGCCAGCGGGGAACCCGAGTAGCGGACCCGTTCGGTGAGGGTCTGACAGCCGTGCAGATGGCCGAGCGCGGCGTAGTCCACGCCGTCGAACACGGCCGCGGGGACGGACGCGACGCCGCCGACGGTGATGTCGCGTTCGCTGTCGCTGACCACGCCGCCGGTGACGAAGGCGTGCGCCAGCACCACCGAACGGGTCCCCGGCGGCCGGCCGGCGAGGTCGGCGCGGACCCTGTCCATCGCCGCGCCCAGCACCGCCGCGTGGTCGGCCCGCGGCGCACCGAGGGCGTCGCGCACCATGGCGGGTTCGAGGTACGGCAGGCCGTAGAGCGCGACCGGGCCGTGCGCGTCGTGCAGCAGCACGGGGGTGCCGCAGCCGGCCGGGTCGGTGCGCAGGTGGATGCCGGCCCGTTCCATGAGTCCCGAGCCGACGCCCAGCCGGCGGGCGGAATCGTGGTTGCCGGAGATCATCACGGTCGGCACGCCCAGGTCGGCGAGCCGGTGCAGTGCCTCGTCGAAGAGCTCGACGGCGGCGAGCGGCGGCACGGCCCGGTCGTAGATGTCGCCCGCGACGAGCACCGCGTCGATCTCCCGGTCGCGCACCGTCGCCACGAGGTGATCGAGGAAGGCGCGCTGGGCGGTGAGCAGGCCGATCCGGTGGAAGGACCGGCCCAGGTGCCAGTCGGAGGTGTGCAGAAGTCTCAATCGACCGCTCCGACCTGCACGTTTCCCCCTCCTGGGCCGTCCGTTGCGCCGCCCGGGGTTCGCCGGCCGGCCGTGCCCAGGGTAGCCGCCGGCGGTCCGCCGTCCGCTACCGGGCTGCGGCCGCGGGCGGCGTGGCGCGGTCCGTGCAGCGCACGTCGTGTGCCGGGCGGCGGCCGGTGGTGAGGAAGGTGGTGACCGTACGGTCGCCGCAGGCGGTGCCGTTGGCGAGGTAGGCGCCGTGGCCGCCGTGGTCGAGCGTGACCAGGCGGGCGCGGTCACCGAGCGCCTGCCGCATCTTCAGGGCGCCGAAGTAGGGGGTGGAGGGGTCCCTGAGGTTCTGGAGCATCAGGATGTTGGACGGGCCGTCGTCGGTGATCCTGGTGGGCCGGGCGTCCGGCGCGTCCTTCCAGAAGGAGCAGGGCGTGATGTTCACCGGCATCCCGGCGGTGAGCGGGTGGCGGGCCCGGTCGGCGGCGACCGCGCGCCGGTGGGCGGGCACCGACGCCGGCCAGCGCACGTCGTTGCAGAGGGTCGCCATGATGGCGGTGGCGCCGGTGTCGGGCAGCGGCCGGTCGAGATCGGGCGGCAGGACCGGGCGGGCGGCCGGGTCCTGGGCCTGCCGGACGAGCCGGGCCAGCGGAGCGAAGAAGGTGTCGCTGTAGAGGGCGTTCTGCAGCGCCTGCCGCAGCATGTTGCCGGTCAGCGGCACGGACGGGGTGGTGGATTCCTTCGGCGCGCGGTCCAGCCGGGCGGCCAGGGCGAGGAACAGCGGGCGGACGTCTTCGGGGCGGGCGGCCAGCCGCAGGCCGTCCTTGTCGCGGGCCGGGTCGGCGGCCCAGGCCGCGAAGTCGGGGAACCGGTCGTCCGCGGCGGCCGACATGTTCGCCAGCCATCCCCGCTCGACCCGCGACGGGTCGGGGTCACCGCTGCTGTCGAGCACCCAACGGTCGGTGTGCCGCGGGTACTTCTGGGCGTAGACGGCGCCCACGTACGTCCCGTAGGAGACGCCCCAGGCCGAGAGCTTCCGCTCGCCGAGCGCCTGCCGGAAGCGGTCGATGTCACGGACCTCGTTCGCGGTGGAGATGCTGTGCAGGACGGCGCCGCCGTTGCGGTGGCAGGCGTCGGCGACGCGGCGGGAGCGGTCGACGTTGTCGGTGATGTCGCCGTCCGGGGCGGGCCAGGAACGCAGGCCCACCAGATAGCGGTCGGCGGGTGCCAGGCCGCAGCTCGCCGTGGTGCTGCCGCCGACCCCGCGCGGGTCCAGGCCGACCAGGTCGTACGCGCCGCCCGTGGCCTTGCGCAGCGCCTCTCCCTTCTGGGTGAGCCGCTGTACCCCGGATCCGCCGGGGCCGCCGGGGATGAGCAGCAGGGTCCCGCGCCGGGCCGCGGGCCGGTCGCTGCGCAGCCGGGACACCGCGACGGTCAGCCGGGGCCCGTCCGGGTGCCGGTAGTCGACCGGTACGGCCAGGTCGGCGCACTCCTGCCCGGCGGGGCCGCCGGGCTGGGCGCAGGGCCGCCAGGTGAGGGGCCCGGGCGCGCCGGTGGCGGCGGGGGCGGGCGGGGCGAAGCCGGTCAGGGTGGCCGCGACCGCCGCGGCGGAGAGGCCGAGGAGGAGGCCGCGTCGTGGGTAACTCGTCATGGGACAAGGGTGGTTGAGGCGCGTCCCGGCTCCCATCCGGCAGCCACGAGACCCCGCGGTGGGGTTATCCCCCGGCGCCGGCGGTGCCGACCTCCCCCTCGGCCGGCCGGTGGCCCTCGTCGTCACGCCCGTCCCGCCGGCGCCCGTCCGCTTCCAGGTACCGCTCGTCGATCCGCTTCGGCCCGAAGGGCCACTCCTTCTCGAAGCGGGCCCAGCAGAGGAACGCCACGATGCCCGCGGCCACCCAGGCCAGCGACCATTCGATGGGGTGCCGGCCGGGCGCGTTGCGGTCCGCGTAGCCGTAGATCACCAGCCAGCCGACCAGCGCGACGAGTCCGGGGAGCGGGTAGAGCCACATCCGGTACGGGCGGCGCAGGGCGGGCTGGCGGCGGCGCAGCACGGTGACGGCGGCGACCTGGGCCAGCGACTGCACGATCACCATGACGGTGGTGAGCAGCTGGATGATGGTGGCCAGGTCGGTGTGCCGGCCGAGGAGGAAGCCGGCCGCCATCACCGTCCCCATGGTGAGCAGGCCCAGCACCGGGAACCGGTGGCGCGGGTGGAGGGTGCCGTAGGGGCGGAAGAAGACCCGGTCGCGGGCGGCGTCGTAGGGGACCCGGGAGCCGCCGAGAAGGCCGGTGAGGACGGAGGCGACGGCGGTGACGAGGATGAGCACGGTGACGGTGGCGGCCGCGGCTCTGCCCCAGGCCCGTTCCAGCACGGCGGAGGCGACGGACGAGGAGGCCGTGGAGTGCGGGTCGAGCATCTCCCGCCAGTCGACGACGCCGAGGGTGCCGATCTGCAGCAGCAGGTAGATGACCATGATCCCGACGATGGCGGCGATGATCGCGCGCGGGACGGTCCGGCCGGGGTGGCGGATCTCGGCGCCCATGTAGGCGATGGTGTTGTAGCCGAGGTAGTCGTAGATGCCGATGGTCAGTCCGGCCGCGAAGCCCACCCAGAAGTGACCGGCCGTCAGCTCGAAGGCGTGCGCGGGGTAGCTGAAGGCGCGCTCCGGGCTGAAGTGGGTGAACGCGGCCACGATGACGAGGACGACGGCGGCGATCATGACCGCCCAGAGGACGACGGTGAGCCGGGCGATGCGCTCCACCCGCCGCCACAACAGCACCACGATGCCCACGGTGACCACGAGCCCGACGGCGTCACCTTGCCCCTGGCTCATCCCCGGCCAGAGATAGCCGAGGTACTGCACGAAACCGATCACGCCGGTGGACATCCCCAACGGGATGAACAGCATGGCCGTCCAGACGAACAGGAACGGCATCAGCTTGCCGGTGCGGTACTGGAACGCCTGCCGCAGGTAGACGTAACTGCCGCCGGCACCGGGCAGCGAGGCGCCGAGTTCGGCCCAGACCAGCCCGTCCGCGAGCGCCAGGACCGCCCCGGCGAGGAATCCGATGACCGCCTGCGGTCCGCCGAAGGCGGCGACCATCAGCGGGATGGTGACGAACGGGCCGATGCCACACATCTGGCTCATGTTGATGGCGGTGGCCTGGAACAGGCCGATCCGGCGGACGAACCCCACCCGCTCGTCGAGGAGTTCAGGCATCGGCGGCCCCCTTCTCGTGCCGGCACGGCGGAGCTCCGGCCGCCGCCGCTCGCCGCTGCGGCACCCGTCCACCCGGCCACAGGCTGACACGCCCGGCGCCGCCGCGCACCGGCGCGGACCGGACACTTTCCGCCGCGGCCGGCCGATTCCTGCCGCCCCCGGGGAGCATGCCGCCCGTCAGACCTGCCCGGCCTCCCTGGCCTCCCCGTACGCCTCGCCACCGAGCTCCAGCCGGGCGGTGCCGGCCGTCGCGTCCGCGAGCCAGGCTCGGAACGCGTCCAGCTCGGCCTCCGGCAGCCCGACCTCGATCCGCACGTCCGCCCCGTACGTCACCTTCCGCACGGCGCGGCCGGTGGTCCGCAGGTCGTTCTCGACCCGGCCGGCCCGTTGGTGGTCGACGGTGATCGTGGCCAGCCGGAAGCGTTGCCGGGTGACCGTGCCCAGCGCGTCCAGGGCCTCGCCGACGACGCCGCCGTAGGCGCGTATCAGCCCGCCGGCGCCGAGCTTGATGCCGCCGAAGTAACGGGTGACGACCGCGACGACGTAGCGCACCTCGCGGCGGAGCAGCATCTGCAGCATCGGTACGCCCGCGGTGCCGCCCGGCTCGCCGTCGTCGCTGGCCTTCTGCACGCCGCCGTCGGCGCCGAGGACGTACGCCCAGCAGTGGTGGCGTGCGGTGGGGTGCTCCTTGCGGACGCGCGCGATGAAGTCCTGCGCCTCGGACTCGTTCGCGACGGGCGCGAGCGCGCAGAGGAAGCGGGACTTGTTGATCTCGATCTCGTGGACACCCTCGCGCGCGAGCGTGCGGTACTGCTCCTGCATCGCTCCAGCCTATGCGGCCCCTGTGACAACGGGCTCCGGACCGGGCCGCCGGCGCCGCGCTGGGCCGTCCGCCAAAAGGGCGCGGGGGTCCGCCGGACGGGCGCAGTCCGCACGGCCAGGCGGCGTACCCACCCCGTCCGCACGGTGCGTCGGGGAGACGTCGGCGCCGGCCGTGGGCAGGGTGAGGCCAGTGCGAGAGCCTCGTGTTTCCGGGGCCCCGCGCATACGCGCAGGAACGGAACGGCGGGTTGGCGGAGGGCTGCATGGAAGAGAGCACACAGGCGGCGATGACGGCGGGCGAGCCCCTGACGGGCGAGGACATGCCCGAGCCCCCGCCGGAGGTCGTCGAGGCGGCACGCGAGGCGCCCGACCACTGGCTGGCCCTGGTGGACCTGACGTGGCAGGGCGAGGGGCCGCCGCCACTCTGGGCGCTGATCGGGCAGTGGCGGTCCGGGCCGACCGGTGAGATCGAGGAGTGGCGGGACAACCCGGAGTACCGGCCGTCGCCGCAGATGCTGGAGTGGTCGGAGCCGGCCGACCCGGTGGACCGCGCGGTGCAGCTGGCCGCGACCGGTTACGGGCCCGGCCAGGACGTCGCCGAGGCGCTGGCCCGGGCCGAGGTGTCCGTCCTGGTCACCGCGACCGGCAGCCCGCTGGCCGCCGCCTCGCCCGAGGGCACCCCGGTGATCCCGGTCTACACCTCGGAGGGCTACCTGGAGTCGGTGGGGCGGCTGCTGTACGACCGCCGTCCGGTGGCCGACCTCGTCGACCAGCTTCCTCCGGGCCATGCCCTGTATCTGAACCCCACCGGGCCGGTGAGCATGCTGGTCGACACCGAGGAACTGCGTGCCGCACTGGCCGGGGCGTCCGCGAAGGCGCCGGAGGAGGGCCGGGACGCGGCCGCCAACGGGGCGCTGCGGCCCGGCACCGGGGCCGGCGGTGCCGAGCCGGTGAGCGGCGGCCGGGCGATCGGCAAGCCGGCCCGGGCCGCCAACGGCAGCACCGTCGTCGGCGCCGGACTGGCCGGCAGCGGAGTCGCCCGCGGCCGCCGCTGACCGCCTTCGCCCCACCCGCAGAGAACCCGCCCCGCCCGCCTTCCCCTTCGGGCGGGGCGCCTGCGTCCACGGCCGCGCCCGCCGCGGCCGGGCGGGAATCTTCCGGCGGTGCCGGCCGTTGATCCGCACGAGAACCTTCCCTGGGCAGGAGGCAGTGCGTGTACGGCGATCCCAGTACGATCCGCAGGATCCTCACCGAGCTCGGCGACACCTGGGCCGTCGTGGGCCTGTCGAACAACGAGCAGCGTGCCGCGTACGGCGTGGCCGAGGTGCTGCGGCGCTACGGCAAGCGCATCGTTCCGGTGCACCCCAAGGCCGAGACCGTGCACGGTGAGCCGGGCTACCCCTCGCTGGACGCGATCCCGTTCCCGGTCGACGTGGTCGATGTGTTCGTCAACAGCGAGCTGGCGGGACCGGTCGCCGACGAGGCCGTGGCGGCCGGCGCGAAGGCCGTCTGGTTCCAGCTCGGCGTGGTCGACGAGGATGCCTGGAACCGCGTGCGCGATGCCGGTCTCGATATGGTCATGGACCGTTGTCCGGCCATTGAGATACCGCGTTTGGGCTGAGCCGGGCGTGCGCTAGCGTCCGTACATGATCGAGATACGGGCCGCCGTTCCCGGCGACGCCGCCGAACTGGTCCGGCTGCGCCGCCTGATGTTCCGGGCGATGAACGGCGAGGATCGGCCGGGCAGTTGGGAGCAGGAGGCGGAGGCGGTGGCGCGCCGGCTGCTGTCCGGGCCGGAGCCGCGGCTGGGCGCGTTCGTGGTGGCGGGCGACGAGGCAGCCGGGCCGCATCTGGCGGCGTGTGCGGTCGGGACGGTGGAGCAGCGGCTGCCCGCCCCGGGCCACCCCTCGGGCCGCTTCGGCTTCGTCTTCAACGTCTGTACGGACCCGCGCTACCGGGGCCGCGGCTACGCCCGCGCCACCACCGAGGCCCTGCTCGACTGGTTCGCCGAACAGGGCGTCAGCCGCGTCGACCTGCACGCCACGGACGGCGCCGAACCGCTGTACCGCAGCATGGGCTTCCACGAGCACTCCACACCGCTCTCCCTGGACCTGCGCGCGCGTGCGGCGCAAGTCCGGCCGGGCTGACGCCTGGCCCGGGGCACGCCCGGTGGCCCAGAACCTGTCCGTGGGTCAGGTCCTAGGAGCCCGCGCGCCTGCGGGCCCGGTCCCTGATCTCGTCGGGCAGCGCGTCGGCGGCCGGCAGCCGCGGCAGCAGTTCCGGCTCGCGGGTCAGGGCGCGGAAGGTCAGTGCGACGGTCACGTCGTGGTCGGGCCGGTACCCGATCTCGATGTCCTGACCGGCGCGGATGTCTCCCGGCGTGATGACGCGCAGGTACGCGCCGGGCAGCGCGGCCTGCGTGAACCGTTTGATCCAGCCGGCACGCTCCAGCCGGCCCTGGAACGTCGCGCAGGGGACCCGCGGGCACGACACCTCCAGGACCACCTCGGGCCCGATGTGCCAGCGTTCCCCGATCAGCGCACCGTTGACGTCCAGGCCGACGGTGGTGAGGTTCTCGCCGAACTCGCCGTTCGCCAGCGGCCTGCCCAGTTCGGCCTGCCATCCGTCGAGGTCCTCGCGGGCATAGGCGTAGACGGCGTGGTCGGTGCCGCCGTGGTGCTTGAGGTCGTAGACGCGGTCGCCCGCGAGGCCGACCGCTCCGGTGCCTTTGGGGCCGGGTTCGGTGACGGCGACCGGTCCGTCGACGGGCCGCTTGTCGATGCCTGTCGCGCTGAGGCCCTTCCAGGGGTTGGGCCGTGGCGTGCCCACGTTCACGGAGAGCAGCTTCATCCGGGTGACGCTACGGGCCGCCGCACGCCGAGGCGACCCCTTTCCCGCGCCGGCCCGGGACGGCGGCGGAACCGGACCTACTCCACCCGGCCCGCAAAACCGTAGTGGAGGCCGCTGCCCGGCACCGGGAGTCCTGGTGGCAACTCCTCGCCGGTCAGCGGCGGAAGGGGGACGGCGTCCCAGTCGACGGTCCGGTCGAAGTGTTCGGCGAGGTGGACGACGCTCACCTCCTCGCCGTGCGCGTACGCGGTGAGGGTCGGCGCGCCACTCAGCCCGCAGCCCCCGACGACCGAGAACCACTGGTCGCAGGCCCAGCGCAGCTCGTCCGGGCGGGCGGCGACGATCGTCGCGCAGTGCGCCGCCGAGCCGCTCCAGCCGGTGTCGTCCAGTACGTAGAAGCCGTACGGCCCGGCGGTGTGGTGCGCGGGCCCGGCGGCGCCTGCCCGGGCGAGGAGTTCCTGCACCTCGGCCTGGCGCCGCCCGAGGGTGGTGTCGTCCTCCCCGTACGCCTCGGCGGCCTCGGGGTCGAGCTCGCACATGTTCTGCCAGAAGTCGATCTGCTGGGCCAGCCGCCCGGCCAGCAGGGTCATCGCGGGTACGTGGTCGGGGTGTCTGCCGAGGGCCGCGCGCAGCCAGGGTTCCTCCGGCCAGCTCTGTCCGGCGCCGTCGAGGTCTTCCGGTACGTCCGCCGGGCCGGTGGCCGTCAGGCACAGCAGCCGCCCCAGCGCGAAGGCGGCATCGGCATCACCGGCCGTCGCGGCGGTCCGCAGCCGCGTCAGCCTCTCGTCGTCGATCGTCATGTGCCGCAGACTAGGCGCCGGCACTGACACCGGGGCGGGCACGGGCCCCGGGACCGCTCCGGAAGGGCCCGCAGGGCCGCGACTAGGCGACGCCGAGGCCGTCCAGGACCGTGGCGCCGGGGAGTTCGGCCAGTGCCTTGCCGGGGACGATGAGCTTGCCGCGGCGGCTGCCGCTGCCGATCAGGGCGTACGGGGTGTCGGCGACGGCGGCGTCGATGAGCAGCGGCCAGCCGGCGGGCAGGCCGATCGGGGTGATGCCGCCGTACTCCATGCCGCTCTCGCCGACCGCCCGGTCCATCGGCGCGAACGACGCCTTGCGGGCGCCGAGTTGGCGGCGTACCACGCCGTTGACGTCGACGCGGGTGTGGGACAGGACGACGCACGCGGCCAGGGTGGTCTCGCCACCGCGCTTGCCGGCCACCACCACGCAGTTCGCCGACTGCTCCAGCAGCCAGGGGCCGTGGTGCTCGACGAGTTGGGCGGTGTCCGCGATGGCCGGGTCGGTGTCGACGAAGCGGACTTCCTCGACCGGTACGGAGCCGCTCCAGGCGCGGAGCGCCGCGGCGACGGGCTCGGTCAGCAGGTCCAGGCACTCGACGGCGGGCCGGACGTCTTCGAAGGCATCCATCGGGACGGGCATGACGCCAAGTTAACAGTCGCGGCCGGCCGGCGCGGGGCCGTCTCAGCGGGCGAGCTGGATGATCACGGACATGGTCATCTCGACCGGTTCGGTGCCGTCGTTGCGGTAGCCGTGCGCGACCTTGGCCTCGAACGACGCCGAGGCGCCGGCCGGCACCGTGTGGTCGACCCCGTCGACGACCAGGGTCAGGGTGCCGGCGCGGACGTGGAGCAGCTCGACGGTGCCGGGCGGATGGGGGTCGGAGGTGCTGCCGTCGCCGGGCATCAGCCGCCAGTCCCACAGTTCGAAGGGGCCGGGTGCCTCGGCTCCTACGAGGAGCTTGGTGAAGCTGCCCGCCTCGGTGGACCACAGGCGGACCGCCTCGCCCGGCCCGACGATGCTGACCTGGGGGCCCTGCTCGTAGTCGAGGAGCGTGGTGATGCTGACGCCGAGCGCGTCGGCGATCTTGACGGTGGTGCCGACGCTCGGGTTGGTACGGGCCTGCTCGATCTGGATGATCATGCCGCGGCTGACGCCGGCACGGGCCGCCAGGGCGTCGAGGGTGTAGCCGCGCTCGGCGCGCCAGTGCTTGAGGTTGCGGGCGAGCGACTGCGTCAGCTGGTCGAGATCCGTCACGGTCCGTCCAAGTCGAGGCTAATAAATTAGATTCTGGAGTTCAGTTTGTTGGACTACGGTGTGGTGTACTTCAGCGTCCGGTTCACTGTACTGCGAGGTTTCACCATGACAGCGGTCTTCGCCCTGGCCACCAGCCTCCTCTGGGGGCTCGCCGACTTCGGGGGCGGACTGCTCACCCGACGATTCCAGGCGCTGACCGTCGTGGTCGTCTCCCAAGCCCTGGCCGCCGTAGTACTGGGCACCATCGTGGTGGCGACCGGCGGCTGGCGCGAGGCCGGGCCGCAGCTCTGGTTCGCGGTCGGGGCGGGCGTCGTGGGCCCGGCCGCGATGCTCTGCTTCTACCGCGCCCTGGCCCTCGGCCCGATGGGCGTGGTCTCCCCGCTCGCCGCGCTCGGCACCGTACTCGTACCGCTCGGCGTCGGCATCGTGGCGGGCGAACGGCCCGGGCTGCTGCAGGCCACCGGCATGGTCGTGGCGGTCGTCGGGGTGCTGCTGGCCGGCGGCCCGAAGATCAGCGGCGCGTCCGTCGCCCGCCAGACCATCGTGCTGACACTGGTCTCGGCGCTCGGTTTCGGCGCGGTGATGGCGCTGATCGCGGAGGCGTCCACGACCGTGACCGGGCTGTTCCTCGCACTGTTCGTGCAGCGGGTGTGCAACGTCGCGGTCGGCGGCGCCGCCCTGTACGTGTCGGTACGGCGCGGCGCCCCGGCGCTGCCCGAGGGCGGGTTCGCGGCCCTCAAGGGTGCGCTGCCGATGCTCGCCTTCGTCGGCATCGCGGACGTCGCCGCGAACGGCACGTACTCCCTCGCCGCCCAGCACGGCCCGGTCACCATGGCCGCGGTGCTCGCCTCCCTCTACCCCGTCGTCACCGCGCTCGCCGCGCTCGGCGTCCTCAAGGAGCGGATGCGGGCGATACAGACGGCCGGCGCCTCCCTGGCGCTGGTCGGCACGGTCCTGCTCGCCTCCGGCGGCTGACACCCCGCCGGCCGCGGTCGCTATCCGGCCGACACCCCGTCAGGCCGCGGCCGCTGCGCCTCCCCGGCGGGCGCCGCGGCCTCGTCAGCGACCCACTCCCCCAGCGCCAGCAACTGCTCCGGCGTGACGCCCTCCGGGATCGGCACCGGCGCCGGGGTGCGCAGCGGCGGCTGCCAGCCGGTCGCCGCATCCCAGCGGCGGACGACCCTGGCGGGCGCGCCGGCGACCACCGCATGGTCGGGCACCTCGCCGCGGACCACGGCACCGGCCGCGACCACCACGTTCCGGCCCAGCCGGGCGCCGGGCAGGATGACCGCGCCGGTGCCGATCCAGCTGCCGGGGCCGATGCTGACCGGATCGGTGCGCGGCCACTGTTTGCCGACCGGCACCTCCGGGTCGTCGTAACTGTGGTTGGTGGTGGTGACGTACACCCCGGGGCCGAAGAAGCAGTCGTCGCCGATCGTCAGCCGGACATCGGCGATCACATGGCTGCCGCGGCCGAGCACCACGCCGTTCCCGAGCGTGAGGATCGGGTCCGGGCCGAGGTCGAGGTCCGGCATCATGCCCGCGGTGAGGGTCACGTCCTGGGCGATGATGCAGTGGTCGCCGAGCTCGATCCAGGGGTCGCCGAAGACGGTGCCCTGCGGGAACGCGAGCCGGGTGCCGGTGCCGATCCGGCGGAAGCGGTACGGGCCCGGCCGGCCGGCCGAGACGGCCC
The DNA here is from genome assembly GCF_042734445.1 of Streptomyces sp. NPDC059649. Lineage (NCBI taxonomy): Bacteria > Bacillati > Actinomycetota > Actinomycetes > Kitasatosporales > Streptomycetaceae > Streptomyces > Streptomyces sp. NPDC059649. The sequence continues at coordinate 62,637 of NZ_JBHWDV010000016.1, read as the reverse complement.
CGGCCTCCCGCACCCAGCGCGCGCCGCGGTGGACGGCGCTCGACACGGCCCGGCGCCGCCAGGCCGCCAAGGACGAGAACACGTTCTGGTTTATCGGCACCCGCACACCGTACTCAGCACCCCGGTCACAGGTCCGCGCGGCAGGCTGTGATCTTCGCCCTACCGGCCGACGGCCCGGCCCGTCGGCGCATCGGTCGTCTACGGTGCTGGAGGCGCGGCGCACATACGGCGAGGAGATCCAGAGATGACGGAACGGGCGTTCATTGCAGCGGTGGGCGGCAAGGAACCGACGGTGGATCCGACGGCGTTCACCGCCCCGACGTCCGTGGTGATCGGCGAAGTCACCCTGGCCGCGGGCTCCAGCGTCTGGTACCACGCGGTACTGCGCGCCGACTGCGGCCCCATCGTGCTCGGCGCCGACAGCAACATCCAGGACAACTGCACGGTGCACGTCGACCCCGGCTACCCGGTGACCGTCGGCGACCGGGTCTCGGTCGGCCACAACGCGGTGCTGCACGGCTGCACCGTCGAGGACGACGTGCTCATCGGCATGGGTGCCACGGTCCTCAACGGCGCCCACATCGGCGCCGGTTCCCTGGTCGCCGCCCAGGCACTGGTCCCGCAGGGCATGCGGGTACCGCCCGGCTCTCTCGTCGCCGGCGTCCCGGCGAAGGTCAAGCGGGAACTGGCCGCCGAGGAACGCGAGATGATCCGGGTCAACGCGGCGATGTACCTGGAACTGGCGGCGGGGCACCGGGAGGCGGTGGCGAAGGACTGAGCGACGCCGCCGCGGGGGCCGCGGGGCGGGCGTGGGGACCGCGCCGCGGCCGAGGGACCTCGCAGCGAGGGATCACGGGGCAACGCGCGATGTCCGCAGGGTCTCAGCGGCGCCCGGAGGACGCGGCGACGGTGAGGGCCGAGGACAGCAGCTCGGCGTCGAAGAGGGAGGCGTCCGCGAGCCGGTGGGCGTTGGCGTACCCGTTCATCATGAGCTTGGCGGTCCTCAGGGCCGCGGGGGAACGGCGGATCAGCGGCTTGGTCCAGCGCGTGACGGTGCTGTCGAGCTGATCCTGGGGTACGACCTTGTGGAGGAGGCAGAGCTCCTGCGCGGTGACGGCGTCGAAGTTGTCGGCCGTCAGTATCAGCTCCCGCACCCTGGCGGCGCCTCCCTCGTGCAGCAGCCGCGGCATGATGCCGCCCCAGGCCGGCGGCACGCCCAGACCCAGCTCCGGCAGCCGGAAGCGGCAGTCGTCCGCGCCGACCCGCAGATCGCAGAAGACGGCGAGCCCCACGCCGGCCCCGACCACGCCGCCGTGCAGCCGCGCGATGGTCACCACGTCGGTGGTCGCGAGGGCGTCGCACACCCGGCGTGCCTTGTTGGCGAGCGCCCGCAGCCCCACACCACTGGGGTCCGCCGCGAGCAGGGCGGGGAACTCCGCACGGTCGCCGCCCAGACAGAAGTCGTCGCCCGCCCCGGAGAGGATCAGCACCCTGATGCCGGTCTCGTCGTCCAGGGAGCCCAGGACCGCCAGCAGTTCGTCGAGCATCGGCCCGGAAATGGCGTTGCCGCTCTCCGGAGAGTTCAACTGCACCCTGAGGACGGGCCCTTCCTGGGACACGAGGAGGGACTTGAAGTCGTGCATCATGCCGGTTCCTTGTTCGTTGTTCCACGCTTCGTGGGAGCCCGGTCCACCGGCCGTATCAGGCACGGGCGACCGGAAGTGTGATCAGGCGGCGGAAGGCCACCCGGGACGCCCAGCCGGGCGCACCCGCGAGCTGCAGCCCGGGCAGACGCCGGAGCAACGCGGTGAGCAGGCACTCCGCCTCCATACGGGCGAGGGCGTTGCCCAGGCAGAAGTGGATGCCGCCGCCGAAGCTGAGGTGCGGCGCCCGTCGGCGGATGTCGAAGAGCTCGGGGTCCGCGTACTGACGCGGGTCGTGATGGGCCGCGCCGACCATGAGCTGCACCATCTCGTTCTCACGGACCGTGACCCCGTCGAGCACGATGTCTTCGGGAGCGATCCGGCTGATCATGTGTATCGGCGCGTCGTAACGGAGGACCTCGTCGATCGCACCCGGTATGTGCTCGGGGCGGGTACGCAGCCACTCCAGTTGGCGCGGGTGCTCCAGGAGCAGGCGGACCGCCCCGGAGAGTACGTGGGCGGTGGTCTCCAGGGCCGCCAGGACCATGAAGAGCGCGAGGTGGAAAACGGCCTCGTCGGCGGTCGCCCGGTCGGGTTCGAGGTCGTCCCAGACGGCGAGCCAGGACGAGATCGGGTCCGTCCCGGGATTCCTCCTGCGGTCACGCACCAAAGCGGTGAAATACTCCCGCAATTGACTGGTGGCCTGGTCGGAAAGCGCCAGCTGACTTCGGGTCGGAAACAACTCCTGGGTGAATACCTGGTCGTGCGTGAGAGACCGCAGCAACGAGTAATCAGACAGCGGCAGTTGCAGCCATTCGCCGATGGTTATCACCGGCAATTCGTCGCTGACCAGTGCGCAGAAATCCACGGCGCCAAAGGTGAGTTCTTCGTCGAGGCGGTCGAGCAGCCGATTGACCGTACGCTCGATGGACCTCTTCATCACCGCCAGGGAATGGCGGCCGAAAACATTTCCCACCGAGCGCCGCATCCGGGTGTGGTCCGGCGGGTTGAGCATGGGCAGGGTGCCGCCCATCTGGCGTGATGCGGGTGCGTTCCAGCGTGCCGCGTCGAGCTGGCGGGCCCGCCAGCCGCTGTCCGGCACCCGCCACGATTTGCTGCGCAATACCTGGTGGCACAACGTGTAAGAAGTCGCCAGGTGCCCGCCCCAAGGCGCCGGGACCATATCCCCCATCCCTCTGAGTTTCACGTACCAGGGCAAGGGATTTGCCTGGCCATCGGCCGTGCGTAGACGGGAGAAGAGCGAAACCACGCTGCGTCGGTCAACGGGGGTCGTGGCCAGAGCGGGCTCCACGGCGACACCTTCTTCCAGGAGATCACACAGTAATCGCCAACGCTGCATACCCCCACGTTTGAACATTCATGCGGTCAACGAACCTTTACGCTGTCGCAAAAATCACACCCGCCACCAGTTGAGGAACCCACTCCACCAACTGCCCTTCTGCGACCTGCCCCTGGCCTCCTGAACCTGCCCGTCTCCCGGGCGGGGACCGTGGCCCTCGGTCTGCATCGCCTCACGCCGGGTGTGGCGCACCGGGGTGAAGCGGGCGGGCAGTGCGTTGAGCGCGCGATGGAACGGACCGGGACGCCAGGTCAGGGTGTCCGCCGGAACGCCCAACTCGACGTCGGGCAGCGTGTTCAGCAGCTTCTCGATGGCCCTGATGGAGATGAGCAGTGCCGGGTCCTTGGCAGGGCAGGCATGCGTTCCCGCTCCCCAGGCCAGATGCGCCCGCTTGCTGAACGTCTGCCGGGAGGCGGACAGGCTCGGGTCCGCGTTGGCCGCCGCGAAGCTGATGAGGACCGGCGTGCCGGCCGCCAGCTTGCTGCCGGCGATCTCCACGTCGTGGACCGGGTAGTGGGTGGCGTAGTTGGCGATCGGCGGGCTGTTCCACAGCACCTCGTTGATGGCGTCCTCGACCAGGACGCCGGCGCCCTGCTGACCGTCGGCGAACTGTTCGTCGGACAGCAGCAGGCGCAGCGCGTTGCCGATGATGTTCTGCACCGGCTCGGTACCCGCACCTATGAGGAGGGCCAGTTGGTGGACCATCTCCTCGTCCGACAGCTGCGAGGGGTGCTGCATCAGCCATGAGGTGATGTCCTCGCCGGGGCTGGTGCGCTTCAGCGTGACCAGCTCGAACAGGGCACCCGCCATGGCCTCGTTGGCCCGCTCCACGTCTACGCCGTCGAAGAGGTTGGAGATGGCACTGATCAGCCGGTCGCCGAGCTCCGCCGGGCAGCCGAACAGGTCGTTGAAGACCAGCAGTGGCAGCACCTGCGCGTAGTCACCGATCAGGTCGGCCTTGCCGCGGAAACCGAACTGGTCGATCAGGTAGGCGGCGACCCGGTCGACGTGCCGGCTCACCCGGTGCATGTCCAGGCGCGCGAAGCTGTCCGTCACGGCCTGGCGCAGCTTCAGGTGATCGGCACCGTCGGAGAACATGCAGTTCGGCCGGTACATCATCATCGGCAGCACGGGGCTGTCCAGCGGTATCAAGCCCTCGTTCAGGGCACGCCAGCGGCGGGAGTCGCGGGCGAAGGTGTCCGGGTTCTGCAGGATGTGCAGCGCGGTGGCGTAGTCGGTGACGAGCTCCGCCGCCACGCCGGGAGCGAGCTCGACGGGGGCGACGGGGCCGTGCTTCCGGAGGCGCTCGTAGAAGCCGTGCGGATCGGCGGCGAATTCGGGGCCGTACAGCGGGGCTGCCGCACCGTCGGCATGTGCCGGGCAGCCCGGCGGTGGAGTCTCGAATTCCGAAGGAGAATGCATGCCTGAACTCCTAGTTGAGGCGGGACTGGAGATAGCGGACGAGCGCGATCAGGGAATCCGCCGAGGAACGCTGGTCCCGCGCGTCACAGTTGACAACAGGTGTCTCAGGAAGCAGGTCCAGCGCCTCGCGGATCTCGTCGAGCGAATGCGCGGGGGTCCCGTCGAAGCGGTTCACGGCGATGGCGTACGGGAGTCCGTAGTGTTCCACCAGGTCCATGACAGGAAAGGACTCCTCAAGACGCTGGGGATCGACCAGGACCAGCGCCCCGAGCGCTCCGCGCGTCATGTCCTCCCACACCTGAACGAAGCGCTGCTGCCCGGGCGTTCCGAACAGATACAGGACCAGCTGCTCACTGAGGGTGAGCCGGCCGAAGTCCATGGCGACGGTCGTCGTGGTCTTGCCGGGCGCACCTTTCGGATCGTCAATTCCCGCACCCGCCTGGGTCATTACCTCTTCGGTACGCAGCGGGGGAATCTCGGACATCGTCCCGATGAACGTGGTTTTGCCCACGGCGAAGTGCCCGACCACCAGGATCTTCGCCGCGGTCTGCACTGAACTGCGCAGGTACACGCCGTCATCCAAAGCGAGCCTGGAGCCCATTCAGCACCTCCTCAAGGATTTGCCGGTCGACAAGCTGGGCGCTGGGTATCGGCGCCCGGGAACAGAGGTGGCCCTCCTGTACGAGGTCGGACACCAGAATCTTGACGACGCCCACCGGGAGCCGGGTGTGCCCGGCGATTTCGGCGATGGACAGGAAACCGCCCGAACAGAGGTCGAGTACGCTGAGCCGCTCCGGGTCGAGCGGCCTGGTGCGGGGCGGTTCGGGGTGCACGGTGACCAAGGTGATCAAAGAAAATTTCTGATCATCAAGGAGATCACGGCCGTTGGTGATGACGTACGGCCGTACTAATTCAGCTGCTTCCTGTTCCAGCTCCGACTCGTCAGCGGTCGTCATGGCTGAATATCGGCCCTCTCACGCGGCGGACTGGTCAGTGCCTTGCCGAGCTGGCCGACCAGCTGCTGCATACGGAAGGTGATCTCCGCCATGTCGACCTCGGGAGAGGCCGAAACCGCGAGATAGGCGCCTTCACCGGCCGAGATGAGGAAAACCCAGCCGTGGTCGAATTCCACCAGCGTCTGGCGCCATTGCGGACGGACCGTCGGCGCGCCGCCGTTGCAGAAGTCGGCGACCGTACGGCTCAGCGACTGCATTCCGCTCATCGCCGCGGCAACGGTGTCGGCGTGATCCCGGCCGACCTCCTTGGAACGGGCCATGAGAAGGCCGTCGGCGGAGACGAGAATGGCATGCTGTGCTTCGGGCAATTCCAGAGCACTGTCAAGCATCCACGACAGATCGTAGTTCACTGAACCTCATGCCCTTCACTGCTTGCATCGGTGGATCGACGGCCGGATTGGGTGCCGCGCTGGAATGCGCCCATCACGGACGCGGCCCGTGCACTGTCCCTGGCCGGGGTCCGGTCGTTCTCCGGTTCGGCCGGCACGATGGAGATCGCACCGCGGCGGCGGCGCTTGGGCAGCCCGCCGGCGGTGGTCTCCGGCTCGGCCTGCGCGACGGCCGGGGCGAGCGGTGCGGCGGGGGCCGACGGGGCCGGCCCGCGGTAACCACGGGCGGCCACTTCGGCGGCCTGACCAGGAGGGTTCTCGGGCGGCAACGGGTTCGACGCGGCCACGGCAGGACTCTCCTCTGGCTCGTGCAGGGACGTGAGCAGATCGTCGGGGAGCAGAACGACCGCGCGCACGCCACCGTACGGAGACGTGGAGTCGACCGAGACGCTGAAGCCGTACCGGGCGGCGAGCACACCCATGACGGTGAATCCGAACTGCGGCGGATTACCGAGGCTGGAGACGCTCGCGGAATTCCCGCTGGACAGCAGCCGGGCCGCCCGCGCCTTCTCCTCCTCGTTCATGCCGACACCGGCGTCGTCCACGACGATGCAGACGCCCTTGGGCACCGGTCGGATATTGATCTCGATGACCGTCTCGGGCGCCGAATAGCTGGTCGCATTGTCCAGCAGTTCGGCGAGTACCAGCGCCACCGGTTCCACGGCGCGGCTCACGATGCCGAAATGGCTCTGCGACCGGATTTCGACGCGCGTGAAGTGACGGATACGTCCCTTCGCGCTGCGGACCACGTCGTAGAGCGAGGCGTCCTGACGGCGCCGGCCGAGCCAGCCGTCGCAGAGCACGGCGATGGACTGGGCCCGCCGCGCGAACTGCGAATTCATGTGGTCGATGTCGAGCAGATCCTGCAGGATCTTGTGCTCGCCATACGTCTCCTGCAGCTTGGAAATCGCCAGCTGCTGCTCACTCGCCAGACCCTGCAGGGTCCGCATGGCGGCCTTCAGAGTCGTCTTGGTGGCCTCTTCGGCCCGATCCTTCGCCTCCTCCACGGCCTCCGCGTAGTGGTCCTCAAGATTCGCGTAGTGCTGCTTGAGTTCGACCTTCTCTTTTCTCAGCTCCGCGATCTTCATTCGTCCGCGAATAATCGCGGTTGCGGCGACAGGGGTACCAGCGACCAATGCCCACAGCGCTGGATCCTGAAAGTATGGCGTCATAGGACTCTCTTCGGACGACGGAGCCACCAGATGTCGTATGTCTGGCTGCGGTGTACGGAATCACTCACCACATCCCTGACATACGGGAACGGCCGCGCGCAGTCGCCTGCCAGAGGGCCATCAAAGGGCCGGCTAATGGCATCGTTCTCCCCGGGGGTGGCGATTTTCATAGGCCAATGCGCGGATTTCTTTTCTTGCCATAGCAGGTGACTACCCCGTTGGCAAGTGCGATGATCTTAGCATCACGCCAACGGCCGCCGTACAACGGCGATGTGAACTGTTCTTCACCTGATGCTGAATCAACAATGGGCGGTTTTGCGTCCATTGGGCGCCGTTGCCGGTCGTCGCGGCAACCCGACCGGCCACTTCCTGACGAACCGCTAGCAACTCGCCGGCCACTGGAGCCGTAGCGATCGCAACGATCACGAGCGAACACGGCAGGCGCGAACGCACGTAAGGAGTGCGACCGGAACGACGCATGCGGGCCGACGACCTGGCCGAGAGCCCAGCAGCATCCGGCGACGCCGGGCCCCGGTAAGGCGCCGAGACGGCAGTCAGCGGTGCGGAGCGTCACGCGACGAGGTCCCGACAGGGCAGTCAGCAGCGCCGAGGGTCATACGACGAAGTGCCGACAGGGCAGTCAGCAGCGCCGGGCGTCATGCGATGAGGCGCCGAGACGGCGGTCAGCGGTGCGGGGCGTCATGCACGTAGGTGATCTTGTCACCGCGCACCCGGACGACACGTACGGTCATGCCGCGGTCCGTCCCGCGCAGGTAATGGGCGGTGCAGTGCGTCCGGGCTCCCTCGACCGCCCGCAGGTCCCGCGCGCAGTCGACCGAGCGCGGCCCCCTGGGGATCACCGGAAGCGACAGATGGCCCGAGATGGAGCGGGCGACCTCGGCGCGCGGAACGGTATCGGTCACGCCGTTGACCTCGCTGGTCGCGTCCCGGTCCCGCAGCCACCGGTCACCGGCCGCGAAGCTGCCCGCCAGCAGAGCCGTACCGGCCAGCAGCAGGCCGGCCGCTCGCAGCTTCCGCACGACTCTCCCTCCAACGGGTACCCGGACACCCCGCCGCACCCACGGCCGGGACACGCACCATTCTCACTGCCCGTCCGATCGCGGCAACACCGGCCCCCCAACCCTGCGGCCACCCAGGCCACGGGGCGTCGGGCCCCGGGCCCGACGGGCGACGCCCCGAACCGCGGGGAAGTCAGGCCGACGGTACGGGTCCCTGCATCTGCTCGCTGATCCAGTGCAGAGATTCGGGCATCCGCTGGATGTAGGTGTGCGCGCTGTGCACACCATCCGGTATTTCGAACAACGTCGAGTGGATCGGCCCGCCCGTATAGTCCCTGATGAAGCGCTTCACATCGGGTACCGCGGCCTCCCTGCTGCCGAGTTCGAAGGCCAGATAGACCTCCGGCTCCCGGTGCGCGGCCAACTGCCGCGCCAGATGGCGGGGATCGTTGGCGCGCATCTCCTCCGGATGCCCCCGCCACATCGGCGAATCGGGGGCGGTGTCCGGCCCGTTGACGATCGCCGCCTTGAACGTCCGTGGCTGTTTCAGCACGGCCTTGAGCGCCGCGAACCCCCCGGACGACGACCCCATGAAGGCCCAGCCGTCACGGCTCGCGTACGTACGGAAGTTGGCCCGCGCGAAGTCCGGCACGTCCTCGGTCAGCCAGGTGCCCATCTTCGGCTGCCCCGGGATGTCGCTGCCGTCGTAGTACTTCCGCTCCGGGTTGAGCACCGGCATCACCACGATGAACGGGAGCGTCTTGCCCTCCCGGGACCACTCCGCGATCCGTTCCTCCAGTGCGAACGGCGCCCCGGCCCAGTAGTTGAAGGGATAGCCGTACGCACCCGGTAGCGCGATCAGCACCGGGAAGCCGCTGTTGGCGTACCGGCGCTGCTGGTACTGCGGCGGCACCCACGCCCAGATGTCCCCGGTGAACCCGGACTTCCGGCCGCGCCATGTCGTCCTGACGACCTGGGTGCCGTCATCGCCCGTCGTACGGAAGGGCGTGAAGACCGAGCGCGGACCGCGCGGCGGCACCACCCGGGGCGCCCCGTTGATCGCGTCCGCGGCACGGGCCGGTAACCGGGGGACCCCCGACGCATCGACGGTGTCCACCCCACCGCCGCAACCGGCCAGGATTCCCATGGCCACCACACTTGTCGCAGCGCTGAGGAACACGCGCTTCATCGGGACGATCTCCTCGGTCCTGGGCCGGCCGTGGGCGGTCACACCGCCACCACGGCACACAACGGCACCCCACGGCACCCATCGAAAGACACCACTGTACGTTCGCCCCGCGGGCCCCCAGCGTCTGCCCCACCCCATATGACCTGCAGGTACCCCCCTCCTCCCACAACGGACGGCCGATGACGTCAAAGCCGCCGTCCCGGTTTCCCCCGTTCGGTAAGGCCGCTCCCTGTTTACCGGACGGTCGGTTCTGGCATCGTGGAGAGCTGGATCGCACGAGCGCGACCCGCCGTGCCGGACCGAGCAAAGGCGCGATTCCGCGCCGTAGTTGGGAATGACCGATGACCGCGTGGGCCGATCGACTGCCCCTTACCGACGTAGTGGGAAGGGCCGTTGAGCACCAGCAGCTGTCCGGACTGCTGGACACCGCTCCGCTGGTGACCCTCACCGGGCCCGCCGGGGTGGGCAAGAGCGTGCTGGCCCGCGCCGTCCTGGAGGAGCACACCGCCCGGCACGACGGCACGGTGATCCGGATCAGCTGCTGGGACGGACCGGCCGGCGGGGGCGTCACCGACGCCCTGCTGCGCGCGGCCGGCCTCCCGGACGCCGCCGCCCACCACGAGGCCGCCCGCGCCCTCGCCCACCACACCGCACACCCCTGCGTGAGCAACGGGGGACGCGGGCGAGCGGAACGGGCGGCGGATCCGTCAGGCCGTCGGCCAGCTTCAGGAGATCGTACGGAATCGGCGGTCGGTTCAGACTCGGTGAAGTGTGGGGATTTGGCGGGCCGTTCGCACTCGGCGAGCGGTTCAGGATCGGCTGGCCGTTCGGACTCGGCGAGCGATTCGGACTCGGCGAACTGTTCAGACTCGACAGACCGTTGCGACCTGGCCGGCCGTTCGGGATCGGCCGGCCGTACGAGTCCAGCGGCCCGGCCAGAGCGGCCGGCGGCCTCAACTCCCGCTCCGGCGCCGCCCGGTGGGGCCATCAAGGCGCTCACCGCACACTGCCGACGGCACCGCGCGACCCTGCTGCTGGACGACTGTGACCCGGTGCTCGACGAGTGCGCACAACTCGTCCGCCGATTGCTGCGGGCCGACCCCGGGCTACGGGTCGTGGCAACCGCGCGTCGGCCACTGGGCCTCCCCGAGGAGCGGGTCGCGGCGATCGCACCACTACCCGTGACGCTCGGCGAGGGCATCGCCGGGCCGGCCGTCGAGCTCCTGGCCGCACACACCGGGCCCGCGGCACCGGAGCTGTTGGTCACGGTGTGCCAGGCCCTGGAGGGCTCACCCCTGGCCATCGCCCTGGCCGCGCATCAGCTCGACCGGATGTCGCTGCCCCAGCTGGCCGTCCATGTGGGCGCGGACGGCGCGCTGTTCTACTCGGGACCGGCGGCGACCGTACGACACACCTCGCTCTACGCCGCACACGCCGCCGGCTACGCCCTCTGCTCGCCCACCGACCGCCGGGTCTGGGCCAGACTCTCGATCCTCCCCGGCGATTTCGACCCGTGGCTCGCCGGCTGCGTCTGCACCAGCAGTGACGTTCCTGCAGCGGCCGTCGACGGCGCGCTGGAACGGCTGCGCAGCGCCTCGGTGGTCGAATGCGTACGGGACGCGGGCGGTGCACATCCCGACACCGGGGTCGCACTGCCACCCCGTTACCGACTCCCGCGCGCCGCCCGCGACTTCGGCCGGACCCAGCTGCGTGAGGCGGGCGAGGAACCCGCCGCGCGGCGCCGGTTCCGGCAGGCGTGCGCGGCCCTGGCGGCCGAGGCGCAGATCGCCTGGCAGGGACCGAACCAGCAGGTCGCGGTGTGCCTCGTCGAGGACGAACAGCACAACCTCGACGCGGCGCTGACCCATCCCCCGCAGGACGCCGAGGACGCACTGGGCGCACTGGAGATCGCGGTTTCCCTGTGGTTCCACTGGGCGGCCCGCGGCTACCGGCAAGAGGGGCGGGCCCATCTGGACCGGCTGCTGCTGCTCTCCCGCGATGACACCGCGCTGCGGGCCCGGGCGCTGTGGCTGGCCGGCTATCTGGCGGCGCAGGAACATGCCACCGCCACTGCGGAGAACCTGCTCGACCAGGCGTGGCGGGCGGCCGTGATGCACGCCGACTCCGACGGATTGGCCCGGATCGCGCACGCCCACGCGGTACTGGCCCTGTACCGTCAGGACACCGCGACGGCCGTGGCCTGTCTGGAGGAGGCCGCCCGGCACCACTCCCGGGACCCGTGGTTCGGCCCGGGCCCGGCGCACAGCCGGGCACTGCTCGCGATCGCCCTGGCACCGCACGACGCGGCACGCGCCAGAACGGCGGCCCGCCGCGCCTGGGCGACCCGGCACTCCGACGGCGACTTCTGGCTCTACTCGACGATCCTCTACGCCCTTGCCCTGACCGAACGGGCGCACGGCGACCCGGCAGCGGCCCTACGCGCCTGCCGCAAGGCCCTGGTCGCCAAGAAACTCGTCGGGGACCCCCTGTTCATCACCGGCGCCCGTCACCTGCTCGCCGACCTGCGCCGCGCGGTACGCAAGGACACCGCCCCATCCGACGACGCGACGAGCGAACCATGGTGGCAGCCCCACCGCCCCAAGGGGCGCGACAGAAACCCGGACCGGGACCGCGACCGCGACATCGACCGGGGCCGGGAGCGGGACAGCGTCCGGGAGCGGGCCAGCAACCGGGACCGCCGGGCCGGGGAGCACGCCGGATGAGCACGGTGACCAAGCGACGCACACGTGCCACCTCTGGGAGTCACGCCACCTGGTCATACCGAGTTGACCATGCCCCTATTGAGTTGGTCACGTGGAGTGATGTCGCGATCGCTTTCCGGATGCGAAGGCGTGCGTCCGGTCGCACCCTGGGGACATGAAGCGCGCCCCCGTGATCGTCCATCCGCCGTCCACCGGCGGCCGCCGTGTGACGCTCTACGGTCAGGACCTGGGACGGGCGCTGCGCCCCGGTGACGTGGCCGCGATGCTGCGCCGGGCCGGTTTCTGCACCAGCAAGTTCGTCTGGGACGACACCGGCGTCTTCGAATGGCGCGACGGCGGCCCCGACGTCTGGATCATGCCCTGAGGCTCACCAGCGAACCGTGCCGTCCCAAGGGCCGACCGCATCCACCGCACCAGTCACTCGACCACTCGACCATCCAGTCATCCGGCCGCTCAATCGCGCAATCGCTCCGCCAGCGATCGCTCAGTCAACCGTGGCGGCAACCGGCGTCTCCTCCGCCTCGCGGGCCGCAGCCGCCTTCTTCGCCCGGAGCCGCATGACCAGGAACGAGCCGATACCGAACAGCACGGCGGCCACCAGCCCCCACGTCGAGAACCGCTTGAGCCACGGCTCGGCAACCATGCCCACGGTGTAGATCAGCGCGGTCGTACCGCCGGCCCAGACGATGCCGCCGAGCACGTTGGCGATCAGGAACTTCCAGTACGGCATCTTCAGCACGCCGGCGAGCGGGCCGGCGAAGATACGCAGCAGCGCGATGAAGCGGCCGAAGAAGACCGCCCACATACCCCACTTGTCGAACTTCGACTCCGCCATCGCCACGTGATCGGGACCGAAGTGCTTGGGAAACTTGCGGCCGGCCCAATGCAACAGGGGCTGGCCGCCCTTGCGGCCGATCAGATAGCCGATGGAGTCGCCGACGATCGCACCGACGGAAGCGCAGGCACCCAGCACGAACGGATTGATGTGGTCCTGGGTGGCGGCGAGGATTGCAGCGCTGACCAGGACGATCTCGCCGGGCAGCGGAATGCCCAGGCTCTCCAGCCCGATGACCACCCCCACCAGGAGATAGACGCTCACGGCCGGTACGGTCTCGAGCCACTCCTGGATGTGCAACGCCGATTCCTCCGCTGTCTAGGGCCCCGTGGGCCGTGGCCCCGTGTCCATCGACACCAGTGCCGCTCGATCCCCTGGCGCGCCGCAGCACGCCCGGGCAGCGTACTCGATCGCATCCTGCGAGGGCCGAATCCACGTGCGGTCAGCGACATCCGGCCCCCAGCACACCGAGACGCGTGACCTGCGGCGCACGGAGACCCGTGAAGTCATGCGGCGCACCGAAGCCCGGAAGGACTTGCGGGACGCCCGGCCCGTAAAGGAGCCGAGCCCGTAACGGAGGAGCAACCACGCGATGGAGGAGAGCCACGCAAAGGAGGCCGAGCCCCGTGAACGAGTCAACGGGTACCCGCGAAGGTCAACGGGTACCCGCGAGGCGGTGAGCGGCTCAGCTATTCGGCCGCAGGGTCCACACGATGCTCATCTCGCCCGTCACCGCGCCGTCCTCGCGCGATATGGACACATTGACGGGGAACTCCGGGCGCCCCCCGGCGTCGAGCTCGGCGATCACCTCGGCCACCGGCCGGCCCAGCTCCGCGGTCGCGGTCACCGGCCCCATGGCCAGCTTCTTGTAGCCGATCTCCGCACGTACGGCCAGCGGCACCGCCCGGCCGAGCTGACTGCCGAACGCCGCCATCACGATGGCCCCGCTGGCGGACTCGGCGAGGGTGAACATCGCTCCGGCGTGCGGCCCGCCCACGTGGTTGTGGAAGTCGGACTGGTCGGGCATGCGGACCACGGCGCGCTCGGCGCTGGTCTCGGTGAACTCGAGGTTCAGCGTACGGACCATCGGCACGGAGGCCGCCATCATTTCGCCGATCGACGGCAGGGTCTCGGAGGACATGCCGCTGATGTTACCTAGCGGTAGCTTAGTTGTGAAGGCCCTGCATCCCTCGACCTCACCGCCGTCATGCCACACACCCACCACCCGACGAGCCACCCCTCCCAGCGGCCTCCCCAGGTTCCACCCCAGCGGCCCCTCATCGACCCCAGCCCAGTGATCCCCCGCCATTCCCGTAATCCCACATGGTTCCCGTGGTGCCCCACGGCGCCCCGCGTGAACCTCCAGCCCCACCCGCACCCCACCCATGACATTCCCACCCCTCCCCGCCCCCTCCCCCCATATCGTTGACGCCCATGCGGCCAGGACAACCACACAGCGCGAGGACACGCCCCAGCTGGGCGGGACGCAACTATCTGCTCCTCACCGGAGCCACCGTCATCGCGAACCTCGGCAGCTCGGGCGCACTGATCGCCACCGCCTTCGCGGTCCTCGCCGCCGGCGGCTCCGCCACGGACGTGGGACTGGTCGCCGCCGCCCGCACGATCCCCCTGGTCCTCTTCCTACTGATCGGCGGCGCGGTCGCCGACCGACTCCCGCGCCATCACGTCATGGTCGCCGCGAACGCCCTCAGTTGCCTCTCCCAGGGCCTGTTCGCGTGGCTCGTCCTGACCGGAGAACCGCGCCTGTGGCAGATGGCCGTACTGGCCGCGCTCGGTGGCACCGGACAGGCCTTCTTCGCCCCGGCCTCCGAGGGCATGCTGCTCGCCAGCGTCTCCGGGGAGCAGGCGGGTCGCGCGTTCGCGGTGTTCCGGATGGGCATGAGCGGCGCGAACATCGGTGGCGCGGCACTCGGCGGCGCACTGGTCGCCGCGGTCGGCCCCGGCTGGGTACTCGCCGTCGACTCCGCCTCGTTCGCCCTGGCCGGCGCGCTACGGGCCTTCCTCGACGTCCGTGGCATCCCCGAACGCGCGGCGGGCGGTGGGATCCTGCACGATCTGCGCGACGGCTGGCGCGAGGTGGCCTCGCGACCGTGGTTGTGGGCGGTGGTGGTGCAGTTCTCCATCGTCAACGCGGTGGTGTCGGCAGCCGAGGCGGTCTACGGACCACTCGTCGCCGAAGAACACCTGGGCGGCCCAGGCCCGTGGGGCCTGGCACTGGGCGCCTTCGGTGCGGGCACGGCGATCGGCGCGCTCCTGATGACCCGCGTCAAACCGCGTCGCCTCCTGCTGACCGGCGCGCTGTGTGTCTTCCCGCTCGCCCTCCCGTCCGCCGCCCTCGCCATCCCTCTGCCGGCCACCGCCCTCACCGGCCTCATGTTCGGCACCGGCATCGCGATCGAGGTCTTCTCGGTGACATGGATGATGGCCCTCCACCAGGAGATCCCCGAGGAGAAATTCTCCCGGGTCTCCTCGTACGACTGGCTGGGCTCGGTCTCCATGATCCCCCTCGCCACCGCCCTGGCCGGCCCCGTCCAGGACCTCATAGGCCGCACCGCCGCCCTCTGGTCCTGCTCAGCCCTGATCACCCTCCTCACCGCCGCCGTCCTCTGCGTCCCCGACATCCGCCACCTCACCCGCCGCAACTCCCCACCCCTTTCCCCTGTGGCGGCCCCTCTCCCTTCCTCCGTCATCACTGAAAGTGATAAAATCACGGGAACTAACAACGCTCCGTAATCGTTGCCGGAGATAGAGGAGGCGCACACGGCCCAGCCCCACGGCGGAAGGCACACGGGACTCCCCAAGGCTCCACTAAGGCTCCACTGCCAGGCCCCGCCACACCACCATCGGTACCGAAACGAGGCGTCAACCGAGCAAGTCGCCAACCGAGTAAGTCAGTGCACTGTGAGGACGGCGGCGGTGAGGGCCGCCATGGCCCACTGAACGCAGGTGCAAGCTGTCAGCCCCGTCCGTCGCCGCCAGCAAACCCCTGTCCGTCGCCTGCCCGTCGCCGCCAGTAGCCCCGTCCGTCACCGCTCACTAGCCGACGCTGAAGGCACCAGCCGGCGGCACCGGGGACGCCACCGCCTCGGCATCCCCGACGGGTACCGCGTCCGCGATCAGCCGCCGGAGCGCTGCACCGTGCTCGACCCGCGCCGGGAAGGCGTCCGCGGCTACGCGCCGGGCCAGCGGCGCAATCGGGAGCTCGGCATGCGAGGCGACCAGGAGGGCGTTGCCGAACCGGCGGCCTCGGAGCACTGAGGGCTCAGCGATGAGCGCCAGGTGCTCGAAGACCGTGGCGAAGTTGGCGAGTTGGCCGCGGAGGAAGTCGAAGGGTGCGCTGTCGGCAAGGTTCGCGATGTAACGGCCGTCCGCCCGCAGCACTCGGTCGGCGGCGCGTGCGTACTCGACCGAGGTGAGATGCGCCGGCACTCGCGAGCCACCGAAGACATCGGCCACGATCACATCGGCGCTGTCTTCGGGCGCCTCCGTAAGCGCCATGCGAGCGTCCTGCGCCCGTACGGCGATGCCGCTGTCGTCGGGGAGCGGTAGGGCTTCGGTCACCAGGGCGAGCAGGCGCCGGTCGGCTTCGATCACGTTTTGGCGGGAGTGTGGACGGGTGGCGGCCAGGTAGCGGGGCAGGGTCATGGCTCCGCCCCCGAGGTGCAGCACATCGAGCGGCTGCCCGGGGGCGGCGAGCTCGTCCAGGACGTGGGCGAGGCGACGCACGTACTCGAATTCCAGGTGCGTGGGCGCGTCCAGGTCCACGTACGACTGCGGGGCGCCGTCCACGGTCAGCAGCCAGGCCCGCGGCCGGTCGACATCCGGCAGCAACTTGGCGGTGCCGTGGTCCACGGACCGGGTGACGGGTATCGGCTCGGGTGCTTCGTCCACCGTTCCATTGTGCCGGGCCGGTGGATGGCGACGGGGCGGGTGGTGTGCCTGCCTGCCGGGCGGGTGGATGGCGACGTGGGGTGGTGTGTGCCTGCCTGCGGGGCTGGTGGTGTGCGGCCGGTGGGCGCGTGCTTTGCGCCGAGTCCAGTCGTGCCCAGTCTGTCGCCCCCTGCCCCGTCTTCCCGGTCCAGGTGGCGAGGCCGTCTCCCGTACTCGGCCATGCGGTGCGTCCTCGGCCATGCCGTGCCCCGTGCTCGTGGGCGTGCCGCGCCCCGTTCTCCCGGGTGTGGTCGGGAGTACGGGGCGCGGCGTGGGGTGTCGGGGTCAGGTGAGGAGGGTGCGGATCGTGCCGGCGCCGATGGTGCGGCCGCCCTCGCGGATGGCGAAGCCGAGGCCGGGCTCCAGGGGGACGTCGCGGCCGAGTTCGACCGTGACGGTCACCGTCTCACCCGGGCGTGCGATACCGCGCTCGCCGAGGTCGAGGTCGCCGTCCACGTCCGCGGTGCGGATGTAGAACTGCGGGCGGTAGCCGGTGGAGATCGGCGTACGGCGGCCGCCTTCCTCGGTGGAGAGCACGTACACCTCGGCGGTGAAACGGCGCCGCGGTGTGACGCTGCCGGGGGTGGCGACCACGTGGCCACGGCGTACCTGGTCGCGGTGCATCCCGCGGAGCAGCAGCGCGACGTTGTCCCCGGCCTCGGCGGATTCCATCGGCTTGCCGAAGGTCTCCAGGCCGGTGACCGTGGTCTCGGTGTCCGCGCCGAGCACGGCGACCCGGTCGCCGACGCGTACGCTGCCGCGCTCGATGGCTCCCGTGACGACCGTGCCGCGCCCGGTGATGGTGAGGACGTTCTCCACCGGCAGCAGGAACGGCGCGTCGACATGGCGTTCCGGCATCGGCACGTAGGTGTCGACGGCGTCGAGCAGCGCCTCGATGGCCTCCGTCCAGCGCGGGTCGCCTTCGAGGGCGCGCAGGCCGGAGACGCGTACGACGGGTACGTGCTCGCCGTCGTAGCCGTGCGCGCTCAGCAGCTCGCGGACCTCCAGCTCGACCAGGTCGGTGAGTTCCGGGTCACCGGCGTCGGCCTTGTTGAGGGCGACGACGATGTGGCGTACGCCGACCTGTTTGGCGAGGAGTACGTGCTCGGCGGTCTGCGGCATGATCCCGTCGAGGGCGGAGACGACGAGGATCGCGCCGTCGAGTTGGGCCGCGCCGGTGACCATGTTCTTGATGAAGTCGGCGTGGCCGGGCATGTCGACGTGGGCGTAGTGGCGGGTGCCGGTCTCGTACTCGACGTGCGAGATGTTGATGGTGATGCCGCGGGCGGCCTCCTCCGGGGCGCGGTCGATCCGGTCGAACGGCACGAAGGTGCCGGTGCCGCGGTCGCTGAGGACCTTGGTGATGGCCGCGGTGAGGGTGGTCTTGCCGTGGTCGACGTGGCCCATGGTGCCGATGTTCAGGTGCGGCTTGGTGCGCACGTATGCCGTCTTGGGCATGGTCTTCTTCCTCGCAAGGATGCGGTGAGGACGGCGACTTGGCGCCGTGGGGACCCCTGGGCCGAGCCGACCCTCCCCCTGCGGGGTCCGCCGGACGATCCGGAGAGGGTCAGCTTCGTGCGCCGTCGGAGGCGGCAGCAGCGGTGGCCAGGGCGGTTGCTGCGGCGATGGCCTTGGTGGGCATCGCGGCAGTGGCCCGGGCGGGTACTGCGGCGAGGAAGGTGGCGGCAGCCTTCAGCTCGTCCGCGACTGCGGACGTGAGCGACAGGAAGGCGTACCGGGACATGCGTCATATGGTGCCGGGTGGTCACCGCGGCGTCGAACGATTTATCAGCTGCCGGTCGGTACGCTCCCAGGATGTTCGCCACTGCCGCCTCTGGCCACGGTTTTGCTGCCCGCTGTGCGCGTGTGGTGCGTTCTCCGTGGTTGCGGCTGGCGTTGTTGGGCGTCCTGTTGGCAGGTGGTGCGGTGGCGATGCTGCGCTGGGAGCCGCAGCGTCTTTTGTCGGGTGGCTGGCCGGCACAGTGGTCCGGGGCGACCGCGGTGGTGGTGTTCGCGGTGGCCTACGGCCTGTGCACCGCTGCTTTTGTTCCGCGTCCGGTGCTGAACGTTGCTGCGGGTGCGCTGTTCGGCAGTGTGGTGGGGCTGGCCGCGGCACTCGTCGGTACGGTGCTGGGGGCCGGGCTGGCGTTCGGGCTGGGGCGGCTGCTGGGCCAGGAGGCGTTGCGGCCGTTGCTGCGGGCGCGTTGGCTGGCGGCGGCCGACCGGCAGTTGAGTGAGCACGGCTTCCGCTCGATGCTGGCGGTCCGGCTGTTCCCCGGGCTGCCGTTCTGCGCGTCCAACTACTGTGCTGCGATTTCACGTATGGGCTGGTGCGCTTTTCTTGTGGCCACGGCGCTCGGCAGCCTTCCGAATACGGCGGCCTATGCCGTGGCCGGTGCCCGGGCGGCGACCCCGACGTCGCCCGCGTTCCTGTTGGCGATGGCTTTTCTCGTGCTCAGTGCTTTGGGGGCGCTGATGGTGGCGTGGCGTAAGCGGGACGCGTTGCGCGGGGGTTGAGGACGGAGCAGCCCGCCGGCCGGCGAGCGCCGTGGTCGATCATGTGGTGTGGGGACTCACGGCGTTTGCCGGGCGATCCTTGGCGGAGTGGGAGTCGGAGGGGGCTGGGACTGAGGCGGGGCTGGGGAGTGCCGGCCCAGGTGCGGGCGGCGGGGGCCGGCGGGATCGCGGGGTGGTTCGTCGTACCGGAAACAAATCGGGAGGGTGGGGAACGGGGAGGGTGGCGAACGGAACCGGTCGGGCGGGCCGGGGCCGGCAGTCGTGCGCCTTGGAGGGGAATGGGGCCGGTGACGGCATCTGGTCGCAACTGGACCTGGTCGTAACTGGATCTGGTCGTAACTACGCGTGGTCATAACTGGTCAAGAACTCAGGTGGTATTGGGTCCAGGGTTGCGGAGCTTGCGCGGGGTCCTCATGGGTGGGGGCGAGGGAGCCCCAGGGGGCGAGGGCGTTGTCCCATTCGGTAGCGAGGGCGGCGGTGACGTCGGGGACGGATTCCGCCGATGGCATCGTGCCCGTTTGCCAGGCGGTCGCCATGGGGTGTGCCGGGGGTACGGCATTCCAGGCGGCCGTTTGTTGGGCGGGGATGGTGTATTCGCCTTCGTGGACGTCGCCGGGGCCACGGCGGTGGCGTCCCGCGGTTTCCGTCGGGCCCGGGTAGAACCGCCCCTGGGCGGAGAGCTGTTGGGCACGGGTAACCAGGCGGGTGAGGTCGAGCCCGAATTCTGCGGCGAGTTCGCGGAGGTCGACGCCGGTCTGCCAGCTGCCGATGAGGACCGCGTCCATGGCCGGGGACCAATTCTGGTCGGACGAGCCGGTCGCGGTGCCGGTGCCGGTGCCGCTTTCGCGGGTGGGGCCGGTGGTGCGGGGGCCGGCGGCGGGGCTGTGGTGGGAGTATTCGGGAGAGTTGTCGGGGGACGGTGGGTTCTCTTCGGGTTCTCGGGGTGGCGCGGTGGGGGCGGCTGCGGCGAGCAATTCCTCGGCGACGGCCCGGGCGTCGTCCTTGCCCACCGTGCGTCGGGCGATGCGCACTTCCCGCTCGTTCAGTCCGAAAAGTCCGGCCACTGCACCGGTGCTGCCCACTGTGACCGCGAATGCCGCCAGAACTCGTGACCGGTCGGCCTGGGCCTCGTCAAGTCTCGCCTGCGCCTCCCGCACGCGTTCGTCTCCCAGGCAAAACGCCTCTGCCAACACGGCGTTGCGGTCCCACAACTCTCTAGGATCCATACCCATTCAACGCATCTTGGGCAAAGGTGTCCCGACCTGCCGTAGCAAAGCACCCCAAAGCACCCATCGAACCACTAGATGAAAATCACTCTGCGTGGGGCGGAGCGGGGAGCTGTGAGTGCCACCGGATGGCGTAATGCCTGGCCACGCGGTCGGTTTCGCGCTCAGCGTGGATTGTCAGTGGCTTGGTCTAGTGTCGTGATCAGTAGATTTTCATCGCGGGCGGCGCGGCTGCGTGGCGAGTTGCTCTGTGCGGTGCGTTGTTCTGTGCGGTGCGTTGTCCTGTGCGGTGCGGCACTGCCGGGACTGCCTGTTGCTCGCGGTGATCGTTTTCGGGGGGAGATATGAGGAGTCGTCATTCACTGAGGCGTGAGCGTGGCGGGAAGGTGGTGGAGCGGTTCCTGCGGTTGCGGGTGAGCAGGCTGGATCTCGGCGTGTGGGACCGTCCCGGTCATCGCCTGGTGAAGAAGTCCCGTGAGCGGGGCGATCAGGCGGGCCGGGGGGCGTCGGACGTGGCCATACGCTTCTTCGGGTTCAACTAGCCGGTCGCGGTTCAGGCGTTGCCTGTCGCCGACCGGCTGGATCTGGAGCGAACGCTGCGGGGGCTCAGGGAGCCGGAGGGGCAGCGGCTGGGTCAGCGGATTGCTCCGTGGCGTGCGGCAGCGGTTCGTCGATGTGGGGCAGCCCGATCGGGTTCGGGAAGGGCAGCACGTCGGCGGCGAGGACGCGGCGGACGACGGCGTCCAGGGCGTGCAGCAGCGCTTCGGTATCCGCTTCGGGCAGCGCGTGCAGCATGCGGCCGGCCAGCCGGTCGGTGGCGTTCTCGATGCGTTCGCGTTCTCGCAGGCCGTATTCGGTGGCGTGGCCGTCTGCGTCGACGAGGTCTCGGGAACGCAGCCGGTCCGTGGCGGCCGCCCATTCCTCCTCGCTCCAGCCGCGGTCCTCCCGGATGGTGTCCTTGGGGACGCGGCCGGAGGCGGCGGCCAGGACGAGGGCTTCGCAGCCGTCGAGTCCCTCGTCGGCGAGTACGGCGAGATGCGCATCTCCGCGGAACTCCCGCAGGGCGGTGACCAGTTGCCAGAGCCGTTCGACGGGGTCGGCGTGGTCGCAGAGTGCGCGGTTGGCGGCGAAGAGGGGGCGTGCGGTGGCCGGCGCCTCGTCGACGAGGATCTGGAGCGGGGGCAGGAGGTCGGTGGTGCGGTGTTCCAGCTCGGGGTCGATCCGGCGCAGTGCCTGGGCGGCGCGGCTGCCGCGTTCGTCGAGGATGTGGGCCGGACCGGCCAGGCTCCAGGCGGCGGGCAACGCCCGGGCCACCATTCCGGGTGCGAAGACACCCAGTACGGCCGTGGCGGCAGCGGGTTCCACGGCACCCAGCGGGGCGGTGCGGGAGGCGAAATAGCCCATCCAGAAGCCCTTGAGGCCGAGGTCCTTGCCCAGGGCACGGCACTTCTCGTCGAAATAGCAGACCGCGTGCAGCGGCTCGGTCATCAGCCAAAGCGATCGTGCGTGCAGCTCCATGCCTCGCACGCTACCGCCGCCGGGCATCCGGCGCAGCGTGTCGGCGTGGGACTTCCCTCGGGGGGAGGGGCAGGGGGTGTCAGGGGGTTGGGCGGCCGGCTGCGCCGAAGCCGGATTGCCAGGTCCACAGGTGGGTGCAGTTGGGGCACTGCAGATGGAGCTCGCTGCCCTTGTTGGAGAGGAGGTAGCGCCAGTGGGTGGTGCAGGTGCGGCCGTCGAGGCAGGTTCCGCAACCCTGGTGGTCCTCGCAGCGGGGGCACGGGACCCAGGCGCGGCGGCCGATGTCGGCGGTGGGGTCGAGCGGCAGCATGCTCAGCCCTGCTCGGGGGCCGGCAGCACGTGGGCGGCGACCAGCATGTCGTAGGTGGCCTGCTGGTCTGCGTCCAGGTCCGAGTAGAGGAGCCGGTGGGCGGCCGCCTCGTCCTCCATCACCGTGAGGGGGTCCCAGGTGTCGCCCAGGGCCGCGACGACTTCGGCCCGCCGCCGGGCTTCATGAGCGGTGAGGTCGAACTCGAAGATCTCGGACGGCTCGGCTATGTGGTCGTCCGTGGTGTTGCGGTCGTTCATGGTGCGCGTCCATACCACTTGCGGATGATTCGGACGTGTCTATCAAAGAGGGTGACCCTGAGGAAGCGTCAGGGGGTGGAGCGGGATGTTATGGGGTGGTTTGCCGGCATATTCAGGGCCGCTTTGTGTCCGCGTTTGCGTCCGTGTTTGTGTCGGCGTTTGTGTCAGCGTTTGTGTCCGTGCGTTCGGTCGGTCAGCCAGTGGGAGGGGTGAGGCCGGGGGGAGCGGAGAGTGAGGTGTGAGAGGTGAGGGGTTTTAGTGGGGGCGTCGGTGGCGGGGCGGGCGTGGGATCGGTGGCGGGCGCTGGTCGGGGGACGAGGGCCGCTGGGGTACGACGGCCGGGTGGGGTAACGAAGGCCGTTCGGGGACGGATGTCGCGGGGGTCGTTGTGGGTGGTGGACGGTGTCGTGGGGTGGATGGCGGGGGTGCGGGAAGCGTCGTACGGCGACGGCGACGGCGACGGCGCTCAGCTTGCCGCGAGTATGTGTGCGCCGGTTGATCCGCTTGTAGTTGCCGACCGTTTCCGCCGCCTCCTCCTCGGCCGGCAGGTATGGCGAGGCGATCTCCAGGGGGACGCTGCGTTCGGGCAGCGGCGGAGCAGGACCTGCTGGGCCACCGCGGCGGCCGAGCGGCTCTTGAACGGAGTGGCTCTATCAGGCGGCGCTCATTGCGGTCCCGGATGAGGGCGAAGAGGGCGGCCAGCGCGGAGACCACCAGGAGACCACTGGGAGACCCCCAGGAGACCGCCAGGAGACCGCCAGGAGACCGCCAGGAGGCCACCGAGAGACCGTTGCCAGGACAGCGATCCCGCCTGGAGGGCGGGCGTGCCACGCCGGTGATGGCCTGGATGGGCGGCGAACGTGAGCGCCCCGATCGTGGCGGCAGCCGGGGCCGGCGGGGCCGTGGTGATTGCCGGAGGGGGCTGCGGCCGGGAGGGGCCCGGGGTGGATATGGGGCGATGAGAGGAGGTCGAGCGTGCGGATGGCCGCTATGGGGCTGATCGGGAGCAGCACCAGCACGGTGCGGCGTTGCCGTCGTCTCCGGAGAGGCGTCGGACGTCGAGAGGGCATGCCTGATGCTCGGGCTCAGCTTGGGTGCTTGGCCGCTTCCTGGCGTAGGGCCGTGAGGAGGAGATCGAGGGCGGGTTCGACGGCGGAGCCGGACATGAGGGGGAGGTGTTCGCGTACGCGGTGCAGGCTGGGGAAATCGTCGGCGGGCAGGGTGCCGTATGCGGCGTGCCAAGCGCGTTCGTCCGCCGCGCGTTGGGCGGGGGCCAGCAGCATTACGCCGGCGTCCAGGGCGGCGTGACCGAGGACCGTGTCGACGAGGGCGTGGTAGTGCCGGACCGCGCTCGCTTCGTCGAAGCCGGCCTGGAGCAGCAGGCCGATGCCGGCGTCGACGGCCCGTTGCTCATGCGGCCGGCCGGTGACGCGGAGGGTGCTGAAGACGGCGATCTGCGGATGGCGGAGCGCGGAGCGGTAAGCGCGTAGGCCGAATTCGCGCAGGTCGGCGGCCCAGTCCCCGCTGTACGTGAACCCCGCCATTGATTCGCCGATGAGCCGGTCGGCCAGTGCGAGCAGCAGGTCCTCGGTGTTGCGGAAGTAGCGGTAGACCGCGGAGGGATCGGCACCGAGCGCGGCGCCCAGTTTGCGTACCGTGAACGCCTGTGCACCGTGTGCGTCGATCAGTTGGCATGCGGTGTCGACGATGAGGTCGGCGGAGAGCACCACGCCTGAGCTGGTCGGCCGGCGTCGCTTGCGCTCGGCCGGCACGCGGACCCGGGGGCTGGCAGGTTCACTGTCTGGCACGCCGAACCTCTCTCTGTGCTCCATGGGATCCGTGCTGCGTGGGATCCATGCTCCG
Source organism: Streptomyces sp. NPDC059649 (assembly GCF_042734445.1). Taxonomy (NCBI): domain Bacteria; kingdom Bacillati; phylum Actinomycetota; class Actinomycetes; order Kitasatosporales; family Streptomycetaceae; genus Streptomyces; species Streptomyces sp. NPDC059649. The sequence continues at coordinate 38,227 of NZ_JBHWDV010000016.1, read as the reverse complement.
CGGGATCCGTACTCCGGGGGATCCGTGCTCCGCGGGATCCGTGCTCCGTGGGCATCCGTGCTCCGTAGGCATCCCCGCCGGGCCTCGTCTGGCCCGGCGGCCCGCCCCATCCTGCCCTGCCTGGGTCTTCTCAACCGTTCAAGGTTCCGTTCCAGGTGTCACTGTTCCGGTTCCCTTTCTCATTTCCCCGTTCCGGTTCCGTTTCCCTTTGCCCTTTCCCCGTTCCGGTTCCGTTCCGGGTGGCGCCGTTCCGGTTCCGTTCCCCGTTGCGGTTCCTGCGCTTGTCGTGCCCGGCAGTTGGGGTTCGCCCTTGCCTCGCCCGGGGTCGAATGGGGGCGATTGGGGTCGATGGGGGTTGATTGGTGTCGACCGGGGCTCAGTTGATCGCCCGCCCTTCGTCCGCCCCTGCGCCAGGTTACGTCAACACCGTTGACACAAGCTGCCGGGGGCTGTTTCATCGGCGGACATCAGCGCCCGCGCGGCCCGCTGCCGGCGACCCGTACCGGACAGGGCCGTCTCAGATCCCAGCCTCCTCACAGCCTCCTCCGCCTCCCCGCAGTCGTCTCAGACCCATCCCAGAGCCGCCTCAGAGCCGTCTCACGGCGGCCTCACACGCCACCTCGGAGCCACCTCAGAGCCACCTCGGAGTCACCTCGAGGCCATCTCGGAGTCACTGCAGGCTCCCGCGGTGGAGCACCCCCCTCCCTCCGCAGGTCATGCCCCCGCCCCAGCCGGCCCGCCCTCCCCCTCCAAGGAGTCGATGTCATGTCCTCCGCAATGCCACAGGAACCCGAGAACAGCGCGGGTATGCGCCGCGCGCTAGGGGTGAAGGACGGGGTGGCGATCGCCGCGTCGAGTACCGCGGCCACCACCAGCATCGGTATCGGTATGGGCTCGCTGGCCGCGTACGCCGGGCGGCAGACGCCCGCGCTGTTGCTGCTGGCCTACCTGCCCATCCTCGGCATCGCGCTCTCGTACGCCCGGCTCAACCGCTCGGAGCCGAACTGCGGCAGCGGCTACACCTGGGTCGGCCGGTCGATCGGCCCCTGGTCCGGGTTCCTCACCGGGTGGGTGGTGCTGGTCGGCAACGTGGTCTTCATGGCGTACACGGGCGCGGTGACCGGGTCCGTGGTGCTGCAGTTCCTCAACAAGCTGGGCTGGCACAGTGTGTGGGGGCTCAAGCTGGATCCGGGCTCGACCGGGGTCAGTACCGCGGTGGGGCTCGTTGCGCTGGTCCTCGTCACCGTCACCGCCATCACGGGCGTACGCGCGGCGACCCGGCTGCAGATGTGGCTGCTGATCTTCGAGTACGTGGTGCTGCTGGTCTTCTGCGGTTACGCAGTGGTCGTCGGCGACCAGCCGTTCTCACTGTCCTGGCTGAACCCGCTCGACATCGGCTCACCCGAGGCACTGGCGCAGGGGATGGTGCTCGCGGTCTTCATCTACTGGGGCTGGGACGCGGCGTTCAGCGTCAACGAGGAGACCCGCAGCGCCTCGGACGCGGCACGGGGCGGGCTGATCGCCCTGGTGGTGATGGCGGGACTGTTCCTCGTCGGGGCGGTCGCCTTCCAGCGGGTGATGAGCACCGGCGAACTCGTACGCAACGGACCGCAGGCGCTCACCTTCCTCGGCGGCAAACTGGCACCGGAGCCCTGGGCCTCGCTGCCGTTGGCCGCGCTGATGTGTTCCGCCTTCGCCTCCCTGCAGTCGAGCGTCATCCCCACCGCCCGCGGTGCGCTCGCGATGGCGCGCGACCGGACGCTCGGCCCGGTGTGGCAGCGGTTGCACCCGCGTTACGGCTCGCCGGCCGTCGGCACGCTGCTCATCATGGCGATCGCCGCGCTGATCGCCGTCCTCGCCGTCGGCATCCCGCAGCTCAACGACATGATCCTCACCGCGGTGAACTCGATCGGGCTCACGGTGGCCCTCTATTACGGGCTCACCGCGCTCGCCTGCGCGGTGCGCTTCCGCACGAGCCTGCGCCAGGGCGCGATCCGTGCGCTGCGGGACGTGGTGGTGCCCGCCGCGAGTGCACTGGTGCTGTTCGGGCTCGGCGGCTACCTGGTCTGGGACTACGCGACGATGAGCGACCACTTCGCGATGAGCCCGGACAACGGCTGGTTCATGCTGGCCCTCCCGGCCGCGTTCATCCTGCTGGGGCTGGCGGCCGCGGCCTGGGCCAAGTGGGTACGGCAGGCCCCGTACTTCCGTACCGGTCGGGGCACGGACGCGGATGCGCTGACGTTGCCGATGGACGGAGCCGGGGCCGGGGCGGTCACCCCCTTGGCCTCGCCGCCTTCCCCGTTGCCCTCGCCTTCGGACGGCTGACAACCGAAGCGACCGCAACGACCGCAACGACCGCAAGATCAGAACGATCAGCAAGCCACCACGGGCGACCCACCACCAACGACCAGCAACAATTCGTCCGCAACCGACTACCGACCACCAACCACCAACCACCTGACACCACGAACGCCAACGGCGCCACCAACACCCCTGGAGCAACCGCAAGATGGCCCCCCGCTGTTCCACCACCACCTCCCCCGCCCTGTCCGCCCCGTCCGCCCCCTCCGCCACCACCTGCACTTCCGCCTCCCCCTCCGCCTCCCCCTCCCCCGGCCCCGCCGACCTCGTGTTCCTCTCCGGTCCCGTGCACACCGTTGACGCCGCGCGCAGCCGGGCCGGGGCGGTGGCCGTGCGCGGGGACCGGATCGTCGCCGTCGGGTACGACGCGGACGTACGGGAGTTGATCGGGCCGGGGACGGAGGTCGTCGACCTGCGCGGCAAGCTGCTGATCCCCGGGTTCCAGGACGCGCACGTCCATCCCGTGGGCGGTGGAATGGAGTTGGCGCAGTGCGATCTGAGCGCGGCGGAGACCGCGGAGGCGTACCGGGAGCTGATCGGTTCGTACGCGGACGCGCATCCGCAGGCGCCGTGGGTCACCGGGGGCGGCTGGTCCCTGGAGGCGTTCCCGGGCGGGATGCCCACCCGGCAGTTCCTGGACGCCCTCGTACCGGACCGGCCGGTGTTCCTCGTCAATCGCGATCACCACGGTGGCTGGGCCAACTCCCGTGCCCTGGAACGTGCCGGGCTCACCGCCCGTACGCCGGACCCGTCCGACGGCCGTATCGAGCGGGAGGCCGACGGCCATCCGTCCGGCATGCTGCAGGAGGGGGCGATGCGGCTGGTGGCCGACCTGATCCCGGAGCCGACGCTCGCCGAGCGGACCGCCGGGCTGCTGCGGGCGCAGCGTCTGCTGCACAGTTACGGTGTGACCGCCTGGCAGGACGCGATGCTGGGCCGCACGCCGGGCATCGCCGACGCCACCCCGGCGTATGTGGCCGCCCGGAGTGAGGGGCAGCTGACCGCGCGGGTGACCGGGGCGCTGTGGTGGGACCGGGCTCGGGGCGCGGAGCAGATTCCCGAACTGGTCGCCAAGCGTGAGGAGTTGACGGGCGGGCTGCTGCGGGCGACGAGCGTGAAGATCATGCAGGACGGGATCGCCGAGAACCACACGGCGGCCATGCTCAGCCCCTACCTCACGGCGTGCGGCTGTGCCTCCGACAACAGCGGGATCTCGTTCATCGACCCCGAGGAGCTGCGGACGTATGTCACGTCGCTGGACGCGGAGGGGTTCCAGGTGCACTTCCACGCCCTGGGCGACCGCGCCGTACGGGAGGCGCTCGATGCGGTCGAGGCGGCCCGGCGGACGAACGGCTGGCGCGACACCCGGCCGCATCTCGCGCATCTCCAGGTCGTCCACCCCGATGACGTACCGCGCTTCCGGCGGCTCGGGGCGACGGCGAACATCCAGGCGTTGTGGGCGGCCCACGAACCGCAGATGGACGAGCTGACGATTCCCTTCCTGGGGGACCGACGGGCGTCGTGGCAGTACCCGTTCGGTGATCTGCTGCGGGCGGGGGCGACGCTCGCGGCGGGCAGCGACTGGCCGGTCAGTTCGCCCGATCCGCTCGCCGCGCTGCACGTCGCGGTCAACCGCCGCATCCCGGAGGCCGCGCCCTCGGTGCCGGTCTTCCTGCCCGAGCAGCGGCTCGATCTGGGGTCGGCGTTGGCCGCCTACACGGCCGGCAGTGCGTACGCCAACCACCTCGACGACACCGGCAGCATCCAGCCGGGCAAGCTGGCCGACCTGGTCGTCCTGGACCGGGACCCGTTCGACGGGCCGCCGGAGGAGATCGCCGCGGCCCGGGTGCTGGAGACGTTCGTCGGGGGTCAGCGGGTGTACGCGGCCGATGACGCCTGAGGCATGACGGGCCTGGCCGCTGGGGGCGGGCCTTAGTCCGCCGGCCACCCCTCCTAGGCACCCGCCGCCCCTCCTCGTAAGCCACCCCCTCCCCCGCCCTCCCACTCCCCCGCCCCCCAACTCATCCCCTCTCGAAACGCGTTTGGTGACCATGTGCTGGCCGTGCGCTGCCCGTGTGCTCCCTTGACGCGTTGGTCTCTCAGGCTTTAACTCACACCGAAAGTTAAGCCTTGAGGCCGTTCAGGACCTGAACATGGCGGCCCTCGGACTCCTCAAAGAGAGGCGTATCCGTCATGCGCATGCTCCGAGTCGCGACCGTCTCCGCCCTCGTCACCGCGCTCGCCGCGGCGGCCTCGGGGTGTGGTGGCGGTACGAGCCCAGGTGGCGGGGGCAGTAACGATTCCCCGACGACGCTGACGTATTGGGCGTCCAATCAGGGGCCGAACGTCGAGGCGGACAAGAAGATCCTGGGCCCGGAGCTGAAGAAGTTCGAGCGGCAGACCGGGATCAAGGTGAAGCTGGAGGTCATTCCCTGGCCCGATCTGCTGAACCGGATCCTGGCGGCCACCACATCCGGCCAGGGCCCGGACGTGCTGAACATCGGCAACACCTGGTCGGCCTCGCTGCAGGCCACCGGCGCGCTGCTGCCGTGGGACAAGGACAACTTCGCGGCGATCGGCGGGCGGGACCGGTTCGCGGCGCCGGCGCTGGCCGCGGCGGGTGCGGCAGGTAAGGACCCGGCCGCGGTGCCGCTGTATTCGCTGACGTACGCGCTCTACTACAACAAGCGGATGTTCAAGGACGCCGGGATCGGCAAACCCCCGGCCACCTGGGCCGAGTTGGTCGCGGCGGGCAAGAAGGTGTCGAAGGACGGCAGGTGGGGGCTGGGGGCCGAGGGCGAGCAGCTGGCCAACAACGTCCACCAGGCGTTCGTGCTGGGCAAGCAGCACGGTGCCGACTTCTTCGACGCGGCCGGCAGGCCGTCGTTCACCTCCGACGGTGCGGTCGCGGCGGTCAAGCAGTACGTCGATTTCATGGCCAAGGACCGGATCATCGCGCCGGGGAACGCCGAGTACGGCCAGAACCAGTCGTTGCGGGACTTCGCGACCGGCAAGACCGCGATGGTGCTGTGGCAGGCCGCCGCGACGACGTTCGCGGCGGACGGGATGAAACCGTCGGACTGGGGCGTCGTACCGGTGCCGGTGCCGTCCGGGCGCCCGGGAGCCGGCCGGCAGACCAACTCGATGCTGGCCGGGATCAACGTCGCGGTCTTCAGGAACACCCACAACCTCAACGGCGCGCGGAAGTTCGTGAAGTTCCTGACCAGCGACGCCGAGCAGCGGCTGCTGAACAAGACGTACGGGGCGATACCGCCGGTCACGTCGGCCCAGCGGGACCCGGCGTTCGACCGGCAGGACACCAGGGTGCTGCGGGAGACGCTCACCAGGAGTGCCACGCCGCTGCCGCAGCTCCCCGATGAGGCGCAGTTCGAGACGTCGGTGGGCACCGCGATCAAGGATCTGTTCGCTGATGCGGCGGCGGGGCATCCGGTGACCACCGCGTCGGTGCGCGCCCGGCTGGCCAAGGCCGAGCAGCAGATGGCGAAGTGAGCGGGTCCGTCGTGGTGCGTTTCGCCCGGTGGCGCCGTGCCGGCCTGCCGTATCTGCTGTTGTTGCCCGCGCTGGCCCTGGAGGTGCTGGTCCATCTCGTGCCGATGGTCATCGGCGTGGTGATGAGCTTCCGGGAACTGACCCAGTTCTTCCTCGGCAACTGGGGTGCGGCGCCCTGGAAGGGACTGGGCAACTACCGGGTGGTCGTGGACGTGCACGCTCCGGTGGGCGCGGCGTTGCTGCACTCGTTCTGGGTGACGTGTGTGTTCAGTGTGCTGGCGGTCGGGCTGTGCTGGCTGCTCGGTACCGCGGCGGCGGTCTTCCTGCAGGAGAACTTCCGTGGCCGGGGTCTGCTGCGGGCGGTGTTCCTCACTCCGTACGCGTTGCCGGTGTACGCCGCGGTGATCACCTGGGCGTTCATGTTCCAGCGGGACAGCGGGCTGGTCAATCATGTGCTGCACGATCAGCTGCACCTCACCGTTGACCGGCCGTTCTGGCTACTGGGGGACAACAGCTTCGTGGCCCTGTTGGTGGTCGCCGTGTGGAAGAGCTGGCCGTTCGCGTTCCTGGTGGTGATGGCCGCGTTGCAGAACATTCCGAAGGATCTTTACGAGGCGGCGGCGCTGGACGGGGCGGGGATGCTGCGGCAGTTGTGGCGGATCACGATGCCGGCGTTGCGGCCGGTGAACCAGGTGCTGGTGCTGGTGCTGTTCCTGTGGACGTTCAACGACTTCAACACGCCGTATGTGCTGTTCGGGAAGGCCGCGCCGGAGGCCGCCGATCTGCTGTCCGTCCACCTCTACCAGTCGTCGTTCGCCACCTGGAACTTCGGCACCGGCTCGGCGATGTCGGTGCTGTTGCTGCTGTTCCTGCTGGTGGTGACGGCGGGCTATCTGTGGGTGACGTCCCGCGGAAGGAAGCACGCCGATGACTGACACCGCTGCCCGCGCGCCCCGCCCGGCGGTCCGAGGTCCGCGCCCGCCGGTCCGCTGGCGCTCCCGGGCCCGGCGCCGGGTCTCGCCCACCGCGCCGCCCCGGTCGTTCCGCTGGGCGCGGCGGATCTTCCTGACCGCGCTGACCGGCTTCGTGCTGCTGCCGGTGTATGTGATGCTGAGCAGTTCGCTGAAGCCGCTGCAGGACGTCTCGGGTGCGTTCCGGTGGCTGCCGAGCGAGCTGACGGTCCGGCCGTACCTCGACATCTGGCGGACCGTGCCGCTGGCGCACTATTTCGTGAATTCGCTGATCGTGGCGGGGTCGGCGACGGTCTGTTCGGTGCTGGTCGCGGTGTTCGCGGCGTATGCGGTCAGCCGGTACCGGTTCCGTGGCCGGCGGGTGTTCACGGTGACGGTGCTGTCCACCCAGATGTTCCCCGGCATCCTCTTCCTGCTGCCGCTGTTCCTGCTCTACGTCAATGTCGGGAATGCCACCGGTGTGGCGCTCTACGGTTCCCGGGGCGGTCTGGTGCTGACCTATCTGACGTTCTCGCTGCCGTTCTCGATCTGGATGCTGACCGGGTACTTCGCGTCGGTGCCGCGGGAGTTGGACGAGGCGGCGTACGTGGACGGCTGTGGGGCGCTGGGTGCGCTGTTCCGGGTGGTGGTGCCGGCGGCGCTGCCGGGGATCGTGGCGGTCGCGGTGTACGCGTTCATGACGGCGTGGGGTGAGGTGCTGTTCGCGTCGGTGATGACGAACGACACCACCCGCACGCTGTCGGTCGGGCTGCAGGGTTACGCCACGCAGAACGACGTGTACTGGAACCAGGTCATGGCCGCGTCGCTGGTGGTGAGCGTGCCGGTGGTGGCGGGGTTCCTGCTGTTGCAGCGTTTTCTGGTCGCCGGGCTGACCGCCGGGGCCGTCAAATGACCCGTGCCGAAGGGCCTTTCGTCGAGAGGAACGCCGTGACCGAACGGATCGATTTCGCCGCCCTGCCGGACGATTTCGTCTGGGGCGTGGCCACGTCGGCCTATCAGATCGAGGGGGCGGTCGACGAGGACGGCCGGGCGCCGTCCATCTGGGACACGTTCGCGCACACGCCGGGCCGGACGGACAACGGTGACACCGGGGACGTGGCCTGCGACCACTATCACCGGTGGCGCGAGGACATCGGCCTGATGGGTCAACTGGGTGTCGGCGCCTACCGGTTCTCGCTGTCGTGGCCGCGGATCGTGCCGCGGGGTGACGGCCGGGTCAATGCCGCGGGCCTGGACTTCTACGACCGGCTGGTGGACGGTCTGCTGGCGGCGGGCATCGCGCCGTCCGTGACCCTGTACCACTGGGATCTGCCGCAGGCCCTGCAGGACCGGGGTGGCTGGCCGGTGCGGGAGACCGCCGAGCGGCTGGCGGAGTACGCGTCGGTGGTGGCCGGCCGGCTGGGCGACCGGGTGCGTCACTGGGCCACGCTGAACGAGCCGCTGTGCTCGGCGTGGATCGGGCATCTCGAAGGCCGGATGGCGCCCGGGGTCACGGACCTCACGGCGGCGGTGCGGGCCTCGTACCATCTGCTGCTCGGGCACGGGCTGGCCGTGCGGGCGATCCGCGACCGGGCGCCGGGCGCCGAGGTGGGCCTCGTGAACAATCTCAGCCCCGTCGTGCCCGCCACCGACTCACCGGCGGACGTCGCGGCGGCGCGGCGGATGGACGGGCACACCAACCGCTGGTGGCTGGATCCGGTGCACGGCCGCGGCTTCCCGGCGGACCTGCGGGAGGTGTACGGCGTCGAGCTGCCGGAGCGGCCCGGCGACGCGGAGGTCATCGCCGGGCCGCTGGACTGGCTGGGGCTGAACTACTACTTCCCGGCCGTGGTGGCCGCCGATCCGGCCGGGCCGCCTCCGTACGCCCGCCCGGTGCGCCGGCCGCAGGTGCCGCGTACGGGGATGGACTGGGAGATCGACGCCGGCGGCCTCGAGGCCCTGCTGCTGCGGCTGACCAGGGAGTACGCGGCGCGGCGGATCTACGTCACCGAGAACGGGTCGGCGTTCGTGGACGTGGTCCGGCCGGACGGGACGGTGCGGGATCCGGAGCGGACCGCTTACCTGCACGGGCATGTGGCGGCCTGTGCCCGGGCGGCCCGGCGGGGTGCCCCGCTCGCCGGGTATTTCGCCTGGTCCCTGATGGACAACTTCGAGTGGGCCTACGGTTACGGCAAGCGGTTCGGCCTGTTCCACGTCGACTACGCGACCCAGGCCCGCACCCTGAAGGACAGCGGCCGGCACTACGCGGGGCTGATCCGCCGGCACCGTCCTATTCGATGACCAGCTCGACCGGGATGTTGCCGCGGGTGGCCTTGGAGTAGGGGCAGAACTCGTGGGTGGCCTCGACCAGCCGGTGTCCGGTCTCGCCCGCCAGGCTGTCCGGCAGCTCCACCCGCATGACGACGCCGAGGCCGAAGCCCTCGCCGTCCTTGCCGAGGGAGACCTCGGCGGTGACCGAGACGTCCTTGGTGTCGAGCTTCATCCGGCGGGCGACGTTGCTCATGGCGCTGGCGAAGCAGGCCGCGTAGCCGGCGGCGAAGAGCTGCTCCGGGTTGGTGCCGGCGCCGTTGCCGCCGAGCTGGGGCGGCAGGGCCAGGGCGAGGTCGATCGTGCCGTCGGAGCTGACGGCCCGGCCCTCGCGGCCGTTGGCGGTGGCGACGGCGGTGTACAGCGCGTCCATCATGGGTCCCTTCAGCTGGCGGGGCGGCCGCTTCCCGGCCGTCCGACGGGCTCCACTGTCGCAGAGATCTAAATTGTGCGCAACTCGATTGCGTGCAACTTAAATGCCCGCCCGGCTAACCTGGAGCCATGACCACGCTTCCGCCGGACGCCGAACTGCTCCGCCTCGACCACCAGGTCTGCTTCTCCCTGCACGCCGCCTCGCGGGCGTTCGGCAGCGTCTACCGGGACGCACTGAAGGACCTGGGCCTCACCTATCCCCAGTACCTGGTCATGCTGGTCCTGTGGGAGCACGGCGCCCAGCCGGTCAAGGCGATCGGCGAGCGGCTCCGGCTGGACTCCGGCACCCTCTCCCCGCTGCTCAAGCGCCTGGAGACGGCCGGCCTGGTCCAGCGCGAGCGCAGCACCGAGGACGAGCGGTCGGTCACCATCCAGCTGACCCCGGCGGGCGACGAGCTGCGCGAGGCGGCCCTGCCGGTCCCCCGCCGGATGCTGGCCTCCACCGGCCTGACCGTCGAGGAACTGCGCACGCTGCGGGGCCTGTTGGGCCGGGTGACCAGCGCGCTCGACGCGTCCTGAGGTCCCCGCGCGCCACGGCCGGCCGACCGGACGGCGTTCCCGGCCCCCCGACGCCCGCTCACCCCATTGAGTTACCGGGGTTGGGGGCTCAACAGGACGAAGGCGTATAAAGAGTGGCCAACCGCCGGGCCACCGGCGAGACCCGTCCATGACGCGGTGGGCGGCACGCCAACAAGCGGAGGAACGCCACGTGAATGCGGCAGAAGTTGTCCACACCCCGCAGGCCCCGGGATGTCCCCTCCAGCGATTCACGGTCGCGGCGTGACGGCCCGCCGGCAGCCGTTCTCCGCGGCGGTGACCGGACTGGGCATGGTGACCGCGGCGGGCGCCACCGCCAAGGCCACCTGGCACTCCGTCACCCAGGACACCGCGCCCGGCGGGGTGCACCCGCACCCCGAACTCGCCGATCTGCCCTGCGACTTCATGTACACCTCCGACCTGGACACCACCGAGCAGCTCGGGGTGGCGGCCCAGCGGCTGATGGACCGTTTCTCGCAGCTCGCGGTGATCGCGGCCCGCGAGGCGGTCGCGGACGCCGGCCTGGACCCGGAGATCTGGGACGGCTCCCGGGTCGCGGTGGTCATCGGCTCCGCGCACGGCGGCCTGCCCTTCTACGACCAGCAGCACGGGGCGATGACCGAGCGCGGCGCCCGCCGGGTCTCCCCCAAGCTCGCCCCGCTGACCGTCGTCAACGGCGCCGCCAGCAGCGTCTGCATGGACCTCGGGGTGCGCGGCCCCAGCCTGGGCGTGGCGACGGCCTGCTCCTCCGGGACCGTCGCGCTGGGCACCGCGCACCAGCTGCTGCGCACCGGGGCCTGTGACATCGCCATCGCCGGCGGTGCCGAGTCGCCGATCTCCCGGCTGCTGATCGCCAGCGCCTGCCGGATGAAGGCGGTCTCGACCCGGCGGGAGGACCCGGCCGCGGCCTGCCGGCCGTTCGACGCCGCCCGGGACGGTTTCGTGGTCGGGGAGGGCGCCGGCCTGCTCGTACTGGAACGGCCGGAACACGCCGCGGCCCGCCGGGCGCCGGTCCGGGCGCACGTCAGCGGTTACGGGGCGTCCAGCGACGCCTATGCCGCGGTCGCCCCGGATCCCGACGGCAAGGGCATCGAGCAGGCGCTGCGCACCGCGATGTCCGACGCGGGGGTGCAGCCCGGTGACGTCGGACACGTCAATGCGCACGGCACGTCGACGGTGGTCAACGATCTGATCGAGGCCACCATGCTGCGGCGGGTGATCGGCGAGCACCCGCTGGTCACCTCCACGAAGGCGATGACCGGCCACACGCTGGGCGCGGCCGGCGGCATCGAGACCGCGCTCACCGTGCTCGCGCTGGAGGAGCAGCTGGTGCCGCCGACCGCGAACCTCGACGTGCCCGATCCGCGGCTGCCGCTGGAGATCGTGGCTCAGGAGCCGCGGCGGGCGTCCTTCGACTGTGCGGTCAAGACATCGCTCGGTTTCGGCGGGCACAACGCCGCGCTCGTGCTGACCCGCTAGGCGGCGGCGATGCACGAGGAGACGGTCCGGTCACTGTCGGTGGACGGGGTGGGCTTCGCCTACCGGCGGCTGGGTGCCCCTTCGCCGGCCACCGAGCCGGTCGTGGTGCTGGGCGGCGCGCTGCAGGGCATGTTCGGCTGGCCGCAGATGGAGGACCGGCTGGGCCCGGTGGCGGATGTGGTGACCGCCGATCTGCCCGGGATGGGCAGCGCCGATCCGCTGCCGCCGGGGCCGGCCCACGGCCTGCTGTGCGCCGCCCTGGAGCGGATCATCGACGACCTGGACGTGCCGCGGATCAACCTCTTCGGTTTCTCCTACGGCGCGGGCCTGGCCTACGGGTGCGCGCGGCGGGTCCCCGGGCGGATCGCGCGGCTCGCCCTCGGCGGCGTACCGGCGCATCTGAGTACCGGGCAGCTGGAGCTGTGGCGGCGGGCCGCGGACCACCTCGTGCGGGGTGACGCCGGCACCTTCGCGACCCTGGTCACCGAGGCGCTGATGTGCCTGGACGAGGACCGGTACGTCACCCGGCGGGCCCTGGCGCGGCGGTACGTCCGGCGCTCGATGCTGCACGCCGCGCGGCACTCGCCCCATGCGGCGACTGCGCTGGGCCGTGCGCTCACGGACCGGCCGGACTTCTCCGGTGTGCCGGCCGGGGTGCGCACGCTGGTCTTCAGCGGGGAGCACGACACGGTGACCTCCGCGGAGCGGCAGCGGGCCTTCGCGGCGCGGATTCCGGGCAGCCGCTTCCTGACCGTCCCCGACACGGATCACTGGGTGGTGCTCGAACGGGCCGACGACATCGCGGAGTTGGCAGCCCGGTTCTTCACCGACGCCCCACTGGAGTGCGCCCCCGCGCTCGCCCCGGTGCCCCGCCCGGCGCCGCCTTCGGCCCGTGCCGTCGGCGCCGCAGACCAGCATTCCCTTGCGGTTATATAACCAGCGGCACATACTTGCGGTATGCCCCTACCGTTCGACGTGCTCGCGGAGCCGAACCGGCGCAAGATCCTCGACCTGCTGCTGGAGCGCCCGCGGCTGGTCGGCGAGCTCACCGCGGAACTCGGCCTGAGCCAGCCCGGCACCTCCAAGCACCTGCGGGCGCTGCGCGAGGCCGGGCTGGTACAGGTCCGGCAGGACGCCCAGCGCCGCTGGTACGAACTCCGGCCGGAACCGCTCGCGGAGCTGGACGTCTGGCTCGCGCACTACCGGCACCTGTGGGCCGGGAGCCTCGACGCCCTGGAACGGCACCTCGACGCCATGGAGGACGACCCCCGATGAATCCGCACTCCGACAGCCTCACCACCGAGGAAGGCCGCCCCGCACTGCGCATGGAGCGTCGGCTCGCCCATCCGCCCGAGAAGCTCTGGGCGGCGCTCACCGACCCGGCGCAGCTCGGAAGGTGGTTCCCCTCCCAGGTCGCCGTCGAGCTCCGGCCCGGCGGGGCGATGACCTTCACCATGCCCGGTGTGACCGGGGTCGCCATGACCGGCACGGTCACCGACGCCGAGCCGCCCCAACTCTTCGCGTTCACCTGGGGAGAAGACCATCTGCGCTGGGAGATCACGCCGGACGGGGACGGCTCGCTGCTGACCTTGACCCACACCTTCGGCGACCGGTTCGGCGGCGCCAGCTTCGCCTCCGGCTGGCACCTGTGCCTGACCGCGCTCTCCCAGCTGCTCGACGGCCGGACCCCGGCGGTGGACCGGGACACCGGCGAGCTGCACGAGGCGTACCTGGAGCAGTTCGGGCTCGGGGCCGGCGTGGTCGAGGACACGCCGGACGGTCCGCGGATCCGCTTCGAACGCCAGCTGGTGCGGCCCGCCGAGGCGGTGTGGACGGCGCTGACCGGGGGTGCGGAGCCCGAGGTGGGGGCGCCGGCGCCACCGGGCTTCACCGCTCCGCCGGTGCCGGGCGGACCGGTCACCGAGGTGAGCGCCCCCACACTCCTCGCGTACCGCTGGCACACGGCGGGGACCGTCCGCTGGGAACTGGGAAAGGGCACCGGCCACGGCGCCCGGCTCGTCCTCACCCAGACCGGCCCGCGGGACGTCGATCCGCGGCCCGCACTGGAGGCCTGGCACGCCAGGATCGAAAGGCTGGCGGCCCGGCTGCTGACGGATTGAGCGGGCCCGCCCCACGTTTTCGCGGGCCTGTCCCCGTTCTTCCCCGGCTGTGTTTCCGGCGGCACGGGAAAGCGCCCCCTGCGGACTTCGCAGGGGGCGCTTTCTCCTTTGCGCAGGGGCATGCGGGCCGGGCCGCGGGGTGTGAGCCGGGTAACTCCGGCGGGGGTTCCGGGCGGGGCGCGGGGGCGGTTCCGGGTGATGCCGGGCACGCGACGTACGTCACGTACGACCATTCCTAGTCGATTCCCGAGGGGGAAGTGAGGCCTGCACTGAGCAGGAAATCGGCAATTTATATCGGACATCTCTCCTCAAGTCACGAAGAGAGGTAGTACAACACCTCTTTGCCACCCTCCAGGGCGGGCGCTAACCATGTTCCGGGTAGCACCGAGAACGTGCCTGCGACTTCAGCCGGAGTGGCGAGCGCGGCAATGACCCTCGGTCCTCACGCGCCAACCGAAGGCCGTTTCCCCCGCCACCAGCTCTGGAAGAGGTCACCTCCGCATGCCCAGCTTCACCCTGCCCCGCGCCGTCCGGAACGTCCGCATCACCCGCACCCACAAGGCTTCCGCGGCGTTGGTGGCCACCGCGAGCTGCGCCGCCGCGCTGGCGTTCACCGCCGCGCCGAGCGATGCCGCGACGCCGGCCGCGCACGCACCGGCCGCGGTCAAGCCGGTCAGCGCCAACGGAATGCCGCTGACCGCCAAGGACCGGGCCGACGACGGCAAGAAGGACCGGGTCGTGGCGTCGTCCGTCGCCGACGGCCTGAAGGTCACCGCCGTCGAGAAGCAGGGCCATGTGGCCAAGGCGGCCGCCAGCCGTTCCGTCGAGCGCAAGGCGATATCCCAGGCACCCAAGGCCGCGCCCAAGGCCAAGCCGAAGGCCGCTCCCAAGCGCTACGCGAACAACCTCGACGGCTGGATCCGCGAGGCGCTCGACATCATGCACCGCAAGCACATCCCGGGCACCTACGAGGGCCTGCACCGCAACATCATGCGCGAGTCCAGCGGCAACCCCAACGCCGTCAACGACTGGGACATCAACGCCATCAACGGCATCCCGTCCAAGGGCCTGCTGCAGGTGATCCAGCCCACCTTCGACCGCTACCACGTCGCCGGCACGGCCAACAAGCTGACCGACCCGGTGGCCAACATCACCGCCGCCGCCAACTACGCGGCCGACCGCTACGGCTCGATCGACAACGTCAACTCGGCCTACTGAGCCGCCAGTAGCACCTCCACGACAGTGGCCCTGCCCGCCTCGCGCGGGTGGGGCCGCTGCCGTTTTCCGGCTCCTCGGGCGGCCTCAGTAACGGCCGTGCCGGGCCGGGCCGGAGCCGCCGAAGAGCGCGTCGAGCACCTCGCCCGCGAAGCGAAGTCCCGCCTCTTCCCTGGGAGACAGGTGGTGGTGGTCGTCGACGGGCGCCGCGGCCGCGGAGCCCGCCGTGAGGACGCCGGTCACGAGCAGACCGGTGACGACGACGGCGATGCGACGGAACATGAGCACATCCCTACGGTGAGTGACGACTGTATGGGTGTCACTGTCGGGGAGCCGGGGCCGCGCCGTCATGCGACAGTCCGGGGCGCTGCTGCGAACGGCCCAGCGGCACCGCCGTATTGCCGTAGCGGGCGCCTCACCAACGGCCCAGCCCGGCACCGCGCCACCGATCGCCCGGCGGTCATTTCAGAGCCGTCCCTGGCACGTGAATTGGCGCACAAATGCCGCCCTTTTGGGCTCAGCGGCAGTGCCCTGCACCACATTTATCGAATCCCGCTGGCCCACGACGGGCAGCCGGGCGGATGAATCGGCCGGGGCCGGTGCATGAAACGGTGCCGGCGGGCGGTAATTGCGGTGTGAGCCAGGCAACTTAAGCACCCCGATAACGCGGGCTTTCCGGCCGCTTCCAGGTGACCCGCGGCACGCGATGCACGTCACTTACGACCACGCCTAGTCGATGGAATTCGCAGCTTTTCCAGGTCAACGCGGTGCGAAACGCTTATTACTTCAGGAAGCCGGGATTCTCACGAAGATGGGTAGTACAAAGCACCATTGCCTCGATTCCGGTCCGTCGCTAAACATGGATTCCGACGCGCCGAGAGCGAGTCGCGGTGAACGCCCCCCGGCGAACGCGGCAATGACCTCCGGTTCGCAACGCGCCGCCAACGAAGGCCGCTCCCCGATCCCGTACCTGGAAGAGGTCCCTCTGCATGCCCAGCTTCACCCTGCCCCGCGCTGTCCGTATGACCCGCATCACCCGTACCCACAAGGTCGCCGTGGCCGTTCTGGCCGCCGCGGGTGCCACCTCGGGTCTGGCGCTCACCTCCGCCCCGGACACCGCACAGGCTGCGTCTGAGCACGCTCCGGCCGCCGTCAAGCCCGTCAGCGCCAACGGCCTGCCGGCCCAGAAGGCCGACACCGCCGCCAAGGCCGACGCCAAGACCGGCCGCCCGGTGACCGCCTCGGTCGCCGACCACATCAAGGTGACCGCCGTCGCCAAGCAGCACACCGCCCAGCAGGCCGCCAACCGCTCCGCCGAGCGCAAGGCCGTGAAGCACTACGCGAACAACCTCGACGGCTGGATCCGCGAGGCGCTCGACATCATGCACGCCAAGCACATCCCGGGCACCTACGAGGGCCTGCACCGCAACATCATGCGCGAGTCCAGCGGCAACCCCAACGCCGTCAACGACTGGGACATCAACGC
>NZ_JBHWDV010000016.1:20237-21708 GCF_042734445.1 Streptomyces sp. NPDC059649 | reverse complement strand
AGCTGACCGACCCGGTGGCCAACATCACCGCCGCCGCCAACTACGCGGCCGACCGCTACGGCTCGATCGACAACGTCAACTCGGCCTACTGAGCCGACGGACGACGAGCCGTCGCCGGCGCACCGCCGGCCCCACCGGACCGCCAGGTCACGGGAGCGACGGAGGACAAACGCGGGCCCACCGGCCCGTCATGAGGAGCAGCTTGCGAAGCGGCGGAATGGCGCGTTCGCCGCTGCGCGCGGAGCGGGTCCCGGCACGGCCGGGGCCCGCTCTGTTCCGTCCGCGGACGGACCGGCCCGGACGGGCGCGGGGGTGCCCCTTCCGGCCCGGCGGCCACGGGTGACCGCTCCTGCCCGCCGGACGGGTGAGATGCGGGGCCGGTCGGCGGACTGACGGCATGGTGGGCCATAGAGTCAGGCAGTTCTGCGTATAAGTCTCTTATCGGCAGAATTCTGCTCAAATCCTGCCGTACCTGACTCAACCGAAGGCCTCGGAGGCATGCGATGCCCTTGCGCAGATCCGGTCCGGCCCGCCGTAAAGTCGCCACGGCCGGAACGCTCGTTTCTCTCCTCTCCGTGCTCGCTCTGCCCCTCGCACTGCCCGGATCGGCCACGGCGACCGATGCCGCGAAGAGACCCGCCCACCCCGACGCGGACTGGATGGGTTCCACCATCGCGCTCCACGAGGGCGGCGTCCGGGCCGGCGGCATCGAGCCGCTGGCGTCGTACGGCAGGAGGGGGGTGGCCGGGGTCGACGTCTCCAGCCACAACAAGAAGGTCGGCTGGTGGTCACTGCGCAGGTCGGGGGTGCGCTTCGCGTATGTCAAGGCCACCGAGGGGACCAACTACACCAACCCGTACTTCGCCCAGCAGTACCGGGGCTCGTACCGGTCCGGGATGATCCACGGCGCCTACCACTTCGCGCTGCCCGACCACTCCAGCGGTGCCACGCAGGCGCGCTACTTCGCCGACCACGGCGGCGACTGGTCCCGGGACGGCAGGACGCTGCCCGGCGCGCTCGACATGGAGTACAACCCCTACGGCTCGACCTGCTACGGCAAGAGCGCCAAGGGAATGGTCAGTTGGATCCACGACTTCGTGCGCGCCTACCGGGAGGAGACCGGGCGCGATCCGGTCATCTACACGTCCACGAACTGGTGGAAGCGGTGCACCGGCAACTCCGGGAGGTTCGGCCGGAGCAATCCGCTGTGGATCCCGCGCTATGGCTCCTCCGTCGGCGCGTTGCCCGGCGGCTGGCAGTACCACAGCATCTGGCAGCACACCTCCCACGGCCACCCGGTCGGCGACCGCAACCGCTTCAACGGCACCTTCAGCCGGCTGAAAGTCCTCGCGTACGGCGACGACGACGACTGATCAGCACCCCCGCACCGCTCTGCTTCCGGCCGGTTCCCGGCGCCCGATCACGGGGGGCCCGGGCCCGGCCCGGAGGGGTGCGGGGCCGCGCCCCGCCC